>JAIEPM010000499.1 GCA_019748395.1 Candidatus Obscuribacterales bacterium | reverse complement strand
GGTTTCAATTTTTTGTCTTGAACCACGCCCATATCCTTGCTGCCTTAGCTGCAACTCTTTGTTAAGCAAGTTCACATCGATGCGAACTCCTGCCGGAAAGCCATCCAGCACCGCTACAAGTGCCGGTCCATGTGATTCACCGCTAGTCAGGAAACGCAGCATAGTCTTATACCTGGACTTCATCTATTTCGGTTTAATCTTACAATAAGAGCTTGCCCGCCCCCTGATTTGAAAAGAAATAACTTGCAAGCCCCTCAATTCCAAGACTGAGAGCCATTAGATGAGCACGCTGAGAGGCACTTTGCAAGTGCCTGGAGATAAATCAATATCACACCGGGCACTGATTTTCGCCGCGCTGTCAAGGGGCGAAAGTAAAATCTACGGACTTTCACCTGCTTTTGATTGCATTAGCAGTGCCGATTGCCTGAGTCAGTTAGGACTTGAGTTTGAAAAACGCTCCGCCGCCGACAACGGCAAAAGGGAGGCAGCATTGATAGTCCGGAGTCCCGGACTGTATAGTTTGAAAGCACCGCAAACGACTCTTTTTACCGGAAATTCAGGCACAAGTATTCGCCTGATTGCCGGGCTCGTGGCCGGACGGAATTTCCAATGCAGTTTTGATGGAGACGATTCATTACGCCGGCGTCCTATGGCCAGAGTCCTCAACTTACTCTCACAAATGGGAGCAGAAGTCCGGTATTTGGAAGCGCCAAACTATCCCCCCTTCAGTCTTAAAGGCGCTAAGCTCGAAGGCAAGAGTTTCAAATTAGAACAGGCCTCGGCGCAGGTGCAAACAGCAGTTATTCTTGCCGGTCTACAAGCCGACGGCATTACAAAAGTGACCCTGCCGAAGCCGGCCAGAGATCACACGGCACGGATGTTTAAATATCTCGGGCTCAAAATGCTGATTCAAAATGATCTGGAGCTGGCAGTAAAACGGCTGGAAGAGCCGCTTGCGCCATTCAGCTTGGAAATTCCGGCAGACATTTCATCGGCAGCTTTTTTTATGGTGGCCGCAGCGATTCTGCCGGGCTCTGAGATTTTACTTCGCAAAGTCTCCATAAATCCAGGTCGGGATCTTGTTTTGAAAGTACTGCTTGAACTTGGAGCCGATATCGAAGTATTAAAGACTGCCGAACTCTGCAATGAGCCGGTTGCAGATATCCTGGTTAAAGGCGGAATTCTATCAGGCAAAAGCATAATCGACTCAGAGAGGCTGGCATCAGGCATAGACGAAATTCCGATTCTGGCACTGGCAGCAGCGGCTGGTCACGCCGAATTGCTGGTAAAAGACGCTGATGAATTGCGCGTCAAAGAGTCAGATCGACTTTCAGCAATTATCAACAATTTGCTTTCAGCCGGTGCCAAAATCACGGAAAATGAAAATGGCTTTTCTGTAAAAGGCGAAGGTCGACTGCAAGGAGCTTCAAAATGGCTCTGTTACGAAGATCATCGCATGGCAATGACCGGCTTGATTGCAAATCTCTGCGCAAAAAATACGATAAACGTTGATAATGAAGCCTGCGTCGCAGTATCCTACCCCGAGTTTCTGCAAGACTTAGAACGCCTTGTGAAAAGCTAAAACGGCAGGCCGCGACGATGCATGAGAGAGGGAAGCTAGCAAAAGGCAGCAAATTGGCAGCAGCCTTTCTATTTTTTGCAGCTTGCACGGTTCTCTGCCTGCCGTTTTTTCAATCGCATGAAAAAATGTACATTGAAAAACTGGACCAGATTCCGGATTTCAAACAAACAGAAAAGGAACTTGGCTTTCCAGATCAAGGCAGAGATTTTTGCGCACCAGTGGCGGTGGCAGACACTTTTGCTTATATGAGCGAACACGGCTACCGAGAACTTTTGCTGAAAGAAGACCGCAATTCAAAAACAGTTATGCCCATTGCCAGCTGCCGTAAGCTGGCAGAACTGATGAAAACCAGACCAATCCAGGGTACAAGCAGCGAAGATTTTTTGAATGGTCTGAAAGCTTATATAGAGCAGTGTAGCGGCTACAAAATCAAAGAACTGAAATATCACGGCTGGAACAGACATCCAAGCGAATTTGACGAGCATGCAGAGATTCCGGATCTTGCCTTTCTGAAAAACAGCATCAGAAACAATCGCTATGCCTGGCTGAATATCGGCTGGTATAAAGAAAATCAGCAAAAGCATGAGCTTGAACGGCAGTCGGGACACTGGCTCACACTTGTGGCATATGGACTGGACTATAATGGACTTTCTGAAGAAAACACCTTAATTGTGCGCGATCCCAACCCGGTTCAGGGCCGCTCCCCGCGCAATATTTTTATAAAAGTCGAGGAGCTCAAAGGAGGCAGGCTTTCCGGTCCGCATCAGGGTTTACCACGAAGCGCCAGAAACTATCTGAGAGTCGTCAAAATGGGAAATCTCACCGATACAAGCCAAAATCGCATCGGCATCATTGACGGCGCAGTCGTCCTCGAACTTTGGCCGAGCCCTCTTTAGAAAGGCTTGCCGAAAACACTCATTTCAGATTGCCGGATTTTCCGACTTTGGCAGTTTTTTTACGGCTACTTCGGCTTTTTGATACGGCTGCGGCTTTTGCAGAAGCAGCTCTTCGGACAGGCAGCTTCTTAGTGTTGCCGGATTTGATAATATTGCTGGCGCCACGCCGCTGCGAAACCGTTTCTAATGACTTTCCGTGTTCTTTGTAAGAACGAGCAGGTTTTCCAAAATCAGCAGCTTTTACTTCAATGATGTCCAGCGGCTCCCGGCAATAAATGCAAAAATGACAGGCGGCTTCCAGCGCCATGCGAGTCAACTCGCGGCCGTCTTCGACCGTATCATATAAAGCATATAAACAACCGAGTGAATAATCGGAACCGGCTCCCTTTGCGACATAAGACGGAAATTCGGTCACGGTTAAATTGTTGGACACACCATAAATAGCCCGCTCGGTGACAAGCAAAAATACATTATAAACGCCTGCATATGTGTCTTTGCCCGTATCGGTAAGCGTATATTGTTTTTTCAGCTCGGTATAAAGTTCCAGAAAGAACTGGAAAACCTGCGCCCTGTCGCTGAACTTGTTATCCATAATCTTATGATTATTGGCATGCATATGCTCAAGAATGTTGTCCAGAAGGGTAAATCCGCTTGTAGCCAGATAAGCATGTTTGAGCTTGATGATTTTGCCGCCGTTTACCAGATCGGTAAAATACTCCTGCCCAAAAGTTGTAATCCGGTCGGCACCCAGGAAAACTTTTCCGTTTTTTTTGACGGCTACCAAAATGGTCATTGCTTAAACTGCCTCCAGGGAACAAATGAAAATAAGTCAAGTCCGCTTTAAAAGCACCCAGTTTAATTCTGCCTCGCTTTCCAAGCTTTTCAAACCAAGAGGCAGTACAAGAAATTAAAGACGAATTACAAAAGCCGCTTATGGAAGTAGAATAGAAGCTCAGCGGAGTTCAGATTAGATGTATTCGAGCCAATTTTCCAAAGCACTGCTCTTTTCGGCGCTCAGCCTGATCCTAATTCGGCCGGTCGGAGCCCAGAACCCTAATTTCCAGTCTTCATATCCGTATTCGGAATCTGGTCAAAATAGCAGCCCAAATCCCAATCTGCCTCCGGACTACGGTCAAAACAAAATTTACAGAGGGCAAGCGCCTAATCAACAGTACGGACAGGCACAGGGCTATAACAATCCCTATGCGCAGAATACCCAGCAAAAGCTCGGGGGCACGGCCAATCCACAGCAAGCGGCTAAGGTCTACCAGTGGTTTTTGAGTTATGACGAAATACGACGCCGAGCACAAATGAATCCTATCGAAAAACAGCAAGCAGACAGCTTACTGGCCCGCGGACTTGGATTTTTTATGCCCGGGCAAGATAAGTTACAAGCAAAACAACTGCTATCAAGTCTTGTACAGCGATATCAATTGGCGGCTCAATCATTGCAAGCTTTGCCTTTAATTCCGGAAACGAAGCAGCTGCAAGAAGCCTATTTTCATTATTTTGAAAACGCATGCATGCTTTTCTCAGACTATTTAAGAGTGCAGGACAATGTTTTTGCAGTAGATCGAAGTGGACAATCCATTGCCAAACAACTTATTCAAAGGAAACTGGCGCTGGAGGCCCTCGAGCATTCCTGCAAAGAATCTGATGCGCAGCTGCGGCAATATTTCGGCGTGGCAGCTTATCAATATTGATTGAGGCTCAATTTAAGCTTTCTTTCAGCAGCTTTTTAATTTCAAGATGCTTTTGTTTCAGGGCTTTCAACTCAGGGCTTGAACCAAAGAAACAGGCATTATATAGATCCACAAAATCAGAAACGGCTTTATTTAATTCACCGGCTTTGCGTAAATCACTAGAACTTGAAAGTTTTTCCTCTAAGGACTGAAGAAATTCCCCTGCAGTCTGGCTTTCAGAAGCACGCTTTAAACCCAGAGCTTTCAGATCTTTAGCCATCGCATAAAAAACTTTGCTGGCCGGGTTCAAACGCCGCTGCCGCAAAATACGCTTGAAGAAGTCCAGAAACAAAAGTTTTAAGGGCATGAAAAGAATCAAAACAGTCAATAAATAAGGCCAATAAGACAAAATAAGCTTAGTTCTGAAACGCAATTCTTGCCCTGGCTTTGTGGATAAAGACAGGATCAGGTCGCCATTTTCAAGTTTCAGAAAAGAAGCAGTCTGTGCCGAATTCAATGTCGAACTCAGTTTTTTCTCGACAGCTTCAGCATAGCGATCTTGCTCTTTTACACGCAAAGGCAAAATACCCTGCGGTGTCGCATCAAAAGGCAAAAAGCCGCTTGACGGCACAAAAACCTCCGCCCAGGCATGAGCGTTTTTCATTTTGATAATACGCCTTCCCGTGGCCGGATCAAGTTCGCCCGGTGTATAGCCTGCCACCAGGCGAGCCGGTATGCCGCTAGCCCGACAGAGAAGGACAAAAGCCGAAGCGAAATCTTTGCAATCACCGGCTTTTTGCTCAAAAAGGAAATGATCTACTGAATTGCCCTTATCTGATTTACAGGCAGAATCAGTGCTGTACTTGTAATTTCGCCTCAAATAAGAACTTATGGATTCAGCCTGCACAAACCAGTTATCTTGCAATCCGACAATCTGCCTTGAAAGATCAAATAAACGCTCGGACTGCCGATCCGGAATCACGAGAAATCTCTGGAGCTCGTTGCGTAAGCGCTTCTCCTCTTCTTCAGAAGGAATAGCTTCCTTGCGCAATGCTTCAAAGTCATAAAGCGGCTCGAGAGCCTCAAGCGTGTAAGAAAGACCCTTTACCAGATAAAAATCGCCTTTCAGATTGCCGCACTGATCGACAGTGACCTTGCGCCCGGCATAAGTCAAAGTCTCGGGAAAAGCCGCATATGCCAATTGATTACCCAGAGTTCTTTCCATTTGAAAATTCTGGCTGACTTTAATGGATGGAATCGAAAGTGCTAAGTGAAAAACACGCTGAAGATTGAAAACCCCATCCATACTCCTAAACTCGCATTCCTTCATCTTGCTTGAAATATGCCAGAATCTGCCGTCGAAATCGTCATAAGCAGCCTGCCTTATAAAAAGCTGCCGATTGCAAGTCACCGTAAAAAGACGGTCTTCAGTAATACGAGCCGGAAAGCTTGAATCGAGATCTTTTGTGACTGTCGGCTCAAGACTTTTATTCACCCTTGTTTTGTCGATTTTGCCTTTTGGCTCGGAATTTTTGCCGGTAAATGAAGGACTAGTTTTTCCGGAAGCAGGTCCGGACTGCCCTGGATTTGAGGCAGAGGAAGACTCCGGTCCGGCGCCCGGAGCTTTCGTCCCGGAATTGGTTTTGGAAGTACTTAGAGCCGGCTTTGCAGAGACGCTATTTTCCGGCTTTGCGGATAAATCTTTAAGAGCAAGAGCCTGAGCCCGCTCCAGAGCCTCCGCTTCTTTTTGCCTGATTTGTTGCTCTTCGTCTCTTTGAGCCTTTGCCGCAGCTCTTGAATATGGCTTTCTTGAAGCTTTGGCATCAAGTGCAGAATTCTTTTTGCTTGTTTCCTCAACCAGAGAATCATTTTTAGAATTATTTGCGACAGTAGCGCCATCTTTTCCGGCAGAGGCTGGAGCTTCGTTTTTTGCTTCAGTTCGGGAACTCTTGCTACCTCGCTCCGGTAAATAGGTCTGCCTGAATCGCATGCTTTTAGGCAAATTTTGACTTTGCGCTTGCTCAGGATAAATGCTGCGGCGAATATATTGATAAATCTCGGCTGCAAATTTATCGGCAAGAGCTTCAGCTCTCGGGATCGAAAGAAAGAAAGCTAAACTCAAAAACAAAAAGGCTGCCGTTGGAATGAATAGATTGCCGGTTTTTTCTCCGGCTGTATCGTCGCGGTAATTCAACGCATGCATTGACGCATCGTAATTTCGCTCTTGCACGATACCAAAAACTTTTGCCTCACAATCAAGTACTAAAAGTACTGCCCCAAGTACTAAATATGAAAGCAGGGCGATGCCGAAAAGAGCGCCCTTACCCAGTAAACAAACAAAACAAATAATCAAAAAGCTTATTGAAAGAGAAAAGTTGAAATCGAAGCGAGATCGCAATTCAAAACTATGGCTTACATAGAGCCCGGCAAGCAAATGAACTGTTGCTGTTATTAAATCAGCACCGGAGCCGTAACGCATTTGCACTTGCAAGTTTTGCAAAAACCAGTAACTGATCACGGCAATTGTCGAAAGTCCAACCCACTCAAGCCATTTTGTTTCTTGATGCCGGTAATGATAGCTCAGCGACAGCCCGGCCACTGCCGTCCAGAAATCGAGAAACAACAAGGGCAATTTAAGTGGTCCAAGGGACACCGAAGCCGTATTTGGATCTACCAGGATAATCAAGAAAAAGCAGTTTAAGCTGAGCAGCAACCAGAGCATGCGTAAAAACATCGACTCTTCTGCAGCTTTTCTGGATTTTTTTATCTGCTTCATATGCGAGCAAGCTCAGCCTCCGAATCAAGACTGAAAATCAGCCTGGCAGAATGATTTTTTTCAAGAACTTGAATAGAATCAGCTTCGCTGAAATTAGAGTCTAACTCGTAAAATCCTATACCGGCCGGCCGCAGGCTTTGCGCGCTGGAAAGCGGTGAAATCGATAAAAGAGCCCGACTATAATCCCGTACTGAGGGATTTAAGAGTGAATCTTTTTTCCTCTGTTCAGCTTCGAATTCATTCAGCTCGCCATAGAGCGCGGGCGCCAGGGGCGTTAACCGAGCCAGAACTTCGGCGTTGTATTCAAGACTGCTTAAGCCCTGAGGCAAATTTGAAAGAAGTTCTGCAAACTGAGGCCATTCTGCAGAGGGTCTTAAATTCAACTTTGACGAAAAACCGATTTTCTGCCCATAATTCAGAAGCGCATACGCAGCAGCAGCAGCCAGATCCAGTTGTTCGTTATTCCAGGGCAGTCTCAGATCAATTAGAAGATCGAACTCGGCCAGCGTCTCAAATTCATATTCTCTAACCAGAAATTTTCCGCAGCGAGCACTCGAGGACCAGTGAATCTGGTTAAGGCTGTCACGCTCAGTAAATTCCCGCAGGCCTTTAAAGCTGCTGGAGCGATTTTGCTGTATCCAGTTTTTTAAACTGCGGCTGCTCTTTATTGGATTGAGCTTTAAGCGAGCATGAAAATTGCCTTGAATTTCTTTGAGAGCCGGTAAAATCGTGATGAATGAACGATTTTCTTCTCTAAGCGGAATTTTTCGAAAGCACCAGACCAGTGCAAAAGGAAAGCAGGTAGAGACTTCAAGACAATCAAGTTCATAAATGCCGCGCCGCAGACCTAAAAGCGGCAAAGTCAGGTCACTACCACTGCTCGCATTCGGTAATACTACAGGCAGTGCTAAAGAGAATCCATCCTTTTTCACGGAAGTCCAGCTACGCCTCAGCAAATAAATTTTGGCGTTCAAATAAGCACTCGGTAATAAGCCGGAAAAGAAAGGAATGCAATTTCTACGGCTTAGCGAAAGAATGATTTCAGGGGATTCATGCTTAGAAGAAGCCTGAACAATTTGGTATGCGGCATTAATGCTGAAGAGCTCGAGCAAAGGCAAAAGCACCCCGACAATCAAAGCTGAAAGCAAAGCGCAGGGCAAGAAATAAGCCCATTCATTACCCACAAAAGAAGCAAGCAAATAAAGAGGCAAAATCATAAACAGCAAAATGAAAAAGCGAAGCTCAAAAGCTATGCTCGTTCCGGCGATATTGAGCTTGATAGAGCTGCCGTCCGCTTTGCCGGGCAAAGAACTCTGCAATTGCTTTTGCAGATTAAGAGCAGCTCCCCCCGCATAATTCTCACTTTGGGACAGGGACTGTTTCCAGGACTCGTTCAATAATCTCGGCATAACTTATTCTTTGCGATTTCACCTTTGGAATTATGCGATGACCCAGTACCGATGGTGCCAATTTTTTGACATCATCGGGAGTGATATAAGCCCGCCCCTCCACGAATGCATTTGCCTGTGCGGCTCTCAGTAAAAGCTGGCTTCCTCTCGGGCTCACCCCCAGAACGACAGAAGGATGGCTGCGAGAGGCCGTCGAAATGTCGATTATGTATTTAACCAGCGCTTCGTGCACACGCACTTTTTTGACCGCCTGCCTTGCTTGCATAACATCATCCACGGTCAAAATCGGAGCAACAGTAAAAGCATCGTCCTCCATGGTTTTCATGAGAATTTTGGCTTCATCTTGCGCTTTTGGATAACCAAGACTGAGCGCGATCATAAAGCGATCTAGCTGAGCTTCCGGCAAGGGAAAAGTACCGAGCTGCTCAATTGGATTTGCAGTCGCAATTACGAAAAACAAATCAGGCAAGCGGCGAGTGACACCATCAGTGGTGACCTGCCGCTCTTCCATCGCTTCCAATAAACTTGACTGGGTGCGCGGGCTGGCTCTGTTTATTTCGTCGGCCAAAAAGATATTGCTGAAAACCGGACCCGGCACAAAACGAAAAACAGCTTCTTTCTGGTCATAAATATTGACACCGGAAACATCTGCTGGCAGCAAGTCCGGCGTACACTGCAGGCGTTTAAAGCTGCCATGAATCGACATCGCCAGACTTTTAGCCAGAAGAGTTTTGCCGACACCTGGAACATCTTCGATTATCAGATGCCCACCGGCCAGAAGAGCGACGCTGGCCAGGCGAGCTGCCCGGTCCTGCCCCACAAGGACACTGTTCATGTTATTAAGGAGCGCTTGAGCCTTCATGCTTAAATTCTCGCTTGCTGAAGGCTGTGTCACCATACCAGACTGCTGCACTGCTTGCTCCCTTACGCCGGACACTCAGCTCCTTATGCCCAGCCGGCCATAGCCCTAAACCGTAACTCAGGACTAGAAGTTCGGCAGAAGCCTGCTCGTCCGAAGCATCAAGAAATGCTATTATTCAGGTCAAAGTAAGTCGGTTCAGAGATGAGCAAATGAATCTTGAAGAAGGAAAAACAAAGTTACAAGAGCTTCTGGAGCAGCCACGCAATGCTTATGAGAAACATCTGGCTGAAGTCTTAAATGCGCTGCCGCCGGAAATGTTTGAGCAAACAGTGAATCTGGAGCTCAATCAGATAAATGGCGCAGAGGCTTGCGATTACGTCTTGCAAGAGTTTGAGCGCATAGACCGTTATCCAAATCCACAAGATAAGATGCTTTCCAGAGACGAAATCACGGAAGCTCTGCGTTTCGCCCCTTCCAGTCGGCAAAAGGCTGCTTTACTATTTATCTGGATGAACTTTGAAAGCATAAAAGAATTCAGCACAGACCACGCTGAGCACGACAAAATCTTTGACAACAGTCTCAGTATTGATGACTTTCTGCTTTTCAAAAAGCACTGCCTCGAGACTTTGAGCTCAGATTTATCTTCGACTTGAGCTCGCGTCTTTTTTAAGACCGGGCTTTAAAAGATTTTTGGAACTTGGGTTGCTCAGGGGCTCAGTCTTGGTTTTATTCGCTTGCAAATGGAATTTATCATTTTTCAAAACAGCATACTGCTTAACTGAATTTTGAGAAAGCGATGAAGTCTGCGGATTAACAATCGGCAAGACCGAAGCTGCCGCTGAGGGACCATGAGAATTACTCTGAGCTTTGGCTCCTTGCGAAAGTTCGCGCAATGCACCGATGCAATTATTATGAATCTCGCTTCCGGCCGGAACCAGTTCCATACAAGCACGAAATTGCTCTTCGGCTTGAGCAGAAAGCCTTAAACCTGAATATGACTTAGCCAGCTGAAATCTAGCCTGAGCGTGCTGAGGATGCTTAACGACAAAGTCTTCCAGTGAGGAAAGAGAGCTGCGAGGATTCATGCCTTCCAGAGCTCCCAGCAGTTCCTGAAATTCATCTGCGCTCACCGGCAGAAGCAAAGCGTATGAACAGAAGAGAAAAGCGCTGAATGCACAAAGATAAAAACGCATACGAATGCTCCAGCTCGGCATCAGTTCAGGTCCACTTATTATAGCCTATTGCCGCCATGGGCTTTTACGACTCACTCAAATCTCAAAGCTGCAATTTCTTTGAACTTGCCACCACAGGTAATGGCTGAATATTTCATCCGGCTGATTTAATGTCGCGCGCCAAGTCCGCTCTTTTCCTGCACTTTGCCATTTAAGCAGGAATCAAATCGGGTTACGACCATAGCGCTGACGATACCAGTAATTTTCCTCAAAACTGGAACCCCCACTAGATTGCTCGTCATTATCCAATTGAGTCCTGAATTGTTTCAACCAGGCAATTCGCTCGGCCGAATTGGCAAAAAGCCGGCCCTCCGGGTCACCGCCAATCAAAAGGGAACTAGTATGCAAGCGATTTCCAAGAACCAGAGCCTCTTCATTTTCATCGCGAAAACCTATGTTATTCGTATATTTGGAAAGTCGTTTGTACCAGTAAGCCGAATTTTCATCGCCCTGCTCCGCAGCTTTGCGGTCCCAAAATAAAGCTTGCTCTCGACTTTGAGCAACGCCTATTCCAAACTGATATGCACGAGCCAGAGCAGACTGCGCTCCGGCATTTCCAAGCTCGGCGCCTTTTTGATAATAACTGGCGGCTTGCTTCCAGTCTTCTTCGACACCAGCTCCGTATTCGTATAACTGTCCAAGGTTCTTCATTGCCTGAGGCTCGCCATTATCCGCAGCCAGTTTGTACCAGGCGGCAGCTTTGCTCATGTCCTTAGCCACACCCTGACCTTCCTCAAAGAACACACCTATTTGAGTCTGTGCTCGCACATCTCCTGCTTCAGCAGCCTTCAAAAGAAAATTGAAAGCTTCTTCTGAACGGCCTTCTCTGATTAATTCAGTGGCTGTTTGAAAATTTGCAACTGAGGCGGCTGTTTCAAAATTTCTGGGGACTGAAGAAAGATAGCGCCCTGAACTTCCACTATCTGCAGGATTTAGCGGTCTTTGAGTATAGCCCGTAGCCTCAAAGTCAGGGTAGTCTTGATAGTCAGGGCGGATGCCGTAGTCAGGGCGAATGCCGTAGTCAGGGCGAATGCCGTAGTCAGGGCGGATGCCGTAATCGGGACTTTGCCAGTAATAACCGGTATTTGCCGATTGCTGACTGTTATAGACCGAGTTGTAGTAATTCTGTGATTGTCCGAAATAATTGCCTTGCGGGAAAAAAGATTGTGATCCGCCGGAGTTCCATAGGGAATTAGGATTGAAGTGATTTTCATAAGAGCCTGAAGCAAACGATTGCATATTTGAGCGCTCCCAAAAGCTCGAATTGCAAGCAGGCTGAACCTGCAAAATCGATAAAAACTGATTGAAGAAGAGCGCCTCAGGTGGCAAAGCCGGACTGTTCAAGCAGCCCTTAGAAGCATAAAAGTGAGAATCAGCTTGATAGTTATTGCTTGCCTGAGCAGTCGCATAAAAGCGTTCTTGATGGAGCTCAGGGTCATAAGACTGCCCGTAATCAGGGTCAGCCCTATATGACTCCGCGCCAGCCTCACCCTGGTACGGCATTGAGCTCTTCTCGGCCAGTTGCAGGAAAGAAAGCTCTTCGTTAGTCAGGACGGATGGCTGCTCCGCCTCAGAAGATGAAAACCAGGGTTCCATTTCGGGAGAACCTCTTGCGGGATGGGTATATCTTAGTTTAGTTTACGAGAATTGCTTAGGTGGCAAAGTGGTGGAATTACGAGAGAATCCGATTAACTTTGAGCTAAAATCCGACTGGAGCCTCCAGAGCGCTAAGCACTCAGTCACGCTGGAGTAACGCTTCGACATCTAAGCTGATTCGGGGTTCGGGAGTGAGCTTATGGCCGGCGATAAACCGGAAGCAGACAGAAACAATAGAAACAAGCCTGACTTCGAAGCTGCGAACGGCGAAAGCTTTCAAACGCAAAAGCAAGACAGCGACGCCCTCATTCAGGCGCGCGAGCGGGAAAGTCGGGCAGATAGCCCGGAGCTGAAGCTCCTGAGCATGGAAGAGCTTTTAAAAGAAAACGGCATCACTGGCTCTGAGCGAAAAAACGGCGAAAGCGCAGGCAGTTTTGAGCGCAGCGCTACTCAAGAAGAGCTCAGCAAAGAATTTGATTCACTCAGAACTGTGCTGAATGAAAGAGGCATCAATCCGGACAGAATTGCTTCTTTCAATGAATTGCAAGAACGCGCCGCCGAAATCAATATGGTTTCGGACGACCCCAAATATATTGGAAAACAAGCCGGGTACATCTCTGATATCAAAAATGCTGTTGAGACCGGTCGCCTGAACAAAGCCGAACAAATTGAAGAACTCTTCGCAATGATGGATGGGAATTACAAAGCGCTAGGCAGCGCAATTTCGCTTGATTCTCGCTGGGATGCACTGGTCAGGTCCGAAAACGCAGGCAAAAACCTGGATGGCATCATGGCCTGGCAGAATAATACCCCAGCACAAACAGCTACTGAAAAAACTCGTTTTTCAGCCGTCGGCCAGCCGCCCCAGCTACATTTTCTGAATTTGCCCGGCTGGCAAATCGAAAGTATCAATCCTGATGGAAGCCTTAATTTGAGCCACGACGGCAAAATGAAAGTAAAGCCTGAAAGTCTGGCACGACGCGACATCAGCTCTAATTTTGAGAAACTGAGCGAGAATCCCGACGGCACTGTCAACGTTCAGGCCAAAGACTTCATGCGCGCAAAAGACGCTGACGGCAAGCCGTCCACAATCAGGGTCAGAGTCAGCGCAAGTGAATTATTGATGTCTACAATGCAAGCTCACGGATTCACAGACGATTGCGCATATGCAGTCACAGCTTTCTTAAAAAACGCCAGCAATCCTGAGGGTCTGGCTGAAGCAATTAAGGAAGGCAAAATACTGACCTCCAGCAAACTGAAACAAAATCTGCAGCGAGGCGGCGATGTTAGCAGCAGCCAACTCCTGGACATGGTCGGAACGAACACGGAAATGGCAACCAGAGCAGTCAATCCGCCAAGGCTGGAGAATGCAAAAGCAGGTCTTTATCTGGCGCTTGCAGAGGGGAAGGAAAAAGAGAAAAGAGTTATTCATCACACTTTCTTGATATCCGTGAACGAAGCAGGCAAAGCCGAAATTCTAGATGTATCCCTGGGCAAAAGCCGACCGCTAGATCCAAGAATGGAATTAATGCGGCTCTACAAGCTTGAAGGTGAAAAGGGCGAGCAAGCGAAGCGAAATCTTGGACTTGCAAAAGCGGCGCAAGATCCGGAGAAATCAGCAGGGAAAGTTAGTCGAGCCGCAGAAGGAGAGCCCCTTTATCTTGAAGTACCAAAACTGGAGAGTCTAAGCGGGACTAAAGCGCTTCAAGGCGCCGACGGCACGATCGAACACGAAAGCCGCAATCCAGGAAAAAAAACAGGAGAGAATACGGCAGAGAGCGCTCGCCTTTCTGGAACTACGATAGACGAACTGAAAAGAACAAAGGAAAAACTTGAAGCTTCAAAAAACAGCGAGGATAAAGAGAAAGCACGATGCCTGGCAGAGACCATCGATGCCCTTGAAGGACGCAAAGGCAAGGCTCAAATGGAACTGGCACATAAAACTTTTCTTGCTGAAGCAGAGAAGTCGGGCAGCGGGCACTTCGGTCGGCTTTCCGGAATAGCTGTTTTAACGGCGTCTTTACTGGCTCAGTTCAAGAGCAATCAAACGAAAGAAGAAATGGAAAGAGCCAAAGTAAATTGAGCTCAGTTAGAACGCTCAGCAAGAGCACTGCTTACCTGATAACGGCCGGCCAGAGCTTTGAAGCTTTCCAGTTGAGAGGCAAGCCAGCCTGAATCTTTTTCCAGCTCCAGAGCCATAATTTCAGCTACAGTCGAAGCCATTTCAAGACTGGCTTCGGCATTGAGAAAGAGAGCTCTGACTCTGCGGGCCAGAAAGTCTTCGACTGTCCTGGCCATTTCAAAACGAATTGCCCAGATAAGCTCAGCCTTTAAATAAGGCAATTGCGGATGCAATTGCTGCCCAAGCTCCGGCGACTCTTTGATCAAGTCCTGTATTTTATGATAATCGGAACCATAAACATACATGTGCCCAAGTTCGGGACTGTAAGGCTGGAAGCCGTGAATCTTCAAATCTTTTGTTTTGCAGGGTCTTTCATCAAGCTCGGCAAGCGTGACTGCATGCTCGACTGCTTCCTCGGCCATGTGCCTGTAAGTGGTCCATTTGCCGCCGCAAATGCTGAGCAAGCCGGAGTTATCTATATGGATAGTATGGTCGCGTGAAAGTGCGGCGGTTGAGCCGCCGTTGCCTGATTTCACAAGCGGTCGAATTCCAACAAAAACACTGAGCACATCCTCTCTGGAAGGCGGTCGGCTCAAGTATTTTCCGGCAGTCTCCAGAATAAATTCAATTTCGTGTTCAAATGCCACCGGCTCAAGAGCAGCCGATTCTATGGCTGTATCGGTAGTGCCAACCACCACATGCATGTGCCAGGGAATTGCGAACATAACTCTGCCGTCGCTGGTGTGAGGCACCATAATGGCACTATTGCCGGGCATTAAGGAACGATCGAAAACCAGATGTATACCCTGGCTTGGCGAGATCATTTTGTTGACGCCTGGATCGGCTAAAGAGCGCAGATTATCCGTAAAAGCGCCGGTGGCATTTACTATGACTCTGGCGCGAATTTGATAGGCTTTTTTCGATTCCAGATCTTCGGCTTGCACGCCATTGACAAAATCTCCGTCTTTCAAAAATGCCCGCACCGGCATATAGTTAATCATCGTAGCACCATGCTCGATACCAGTCGCGACCAGATTTATAAGCAGGCGCGAATCGTCGAATTGCCCGTCATAATAGATAACGCCGCCACGCAAACCCTCTTGCTTTATGGTGGGAAGTTCTTCCAGGATTTGAGCTTTCGATAAAATGCGCGACTTGCCGAAGCCGAATTTACCGGCAAGTAAATCGTAAACTTTCAAACCCATTCCGTAAAAGGGCGCCTCCCACCAATCGTAATTAGGAACTATAAAAGGAAGGTCGTGAACAAGATGCGGTGCATTTTGCCGCAAAAGTCCGCGCTCTTTAAGAGCTTCCATAACCAGCGGAATATTTCCCTGCTCGAGATATCGAACCCCACCATGAACAAGCTTCGTACTGCGGCTGGAAGTACCTTTTCCAAAGTCATTCTGCTCTAGCAACAAAACAGCATAGCCACGAGACGCAGCATCCAGCGCTACACCCACGCCGGTTGCCCCACCGCCGATGACCAGGATATCCCAGGGCTCATTCCTGCTTTGCAGATTCTTGAGCATAGTTTCTCTATTCATGACAAGCCCCTTTTCACTAGCACTCAAAAGCGAAGATACGATGCCTTGACGTCCGGCAAAGAGCGCAATTCAGCGGTCTTTGCTGGAATGATATCATTAGTAGCTGCAATTAGAAGCAGATCGGAATTGAGCTGAGGTGAAAACAAAAATGAGCGAAAAAATAACGGTTTACGAGAAGCCGACTTGCAGCAAATGCAGAGAGATGGTCAAAGTTCTAAAAGAAAAAGGCATAGACTTCGAAAAGGTCAATTATTACATTGAACCTCTTGACGAAAGCAAATTGAGCGAGCTGATTGGAAAAATGAAAATCAGTCCACGAGAACTACTGCGCAGTTCGGAAGCAAAATATAAGGAATTGAATCTGGCTAATTCAAAGCACAGCGATCAGGAATTAATCAGCTTAATGGTCAAGTATCCGGAACTTATGCAACGCCCGATTGTTGAAAAAGGTTCAAGAGCGGTGCTTGGCAGACCAACCGAAAACGTGAATAAACTGCTTTAAGGTCGGCGATTCAAGAACTATTTGGCCAATTGCAATTTGTTTTCCAGAACCTGCGCAAAGAAATCTTCACCTTTGTCGTTGATCACGACAAAAGCAGGGAAATCTTCAATCTCAATCTTGAATACAGCTTCCATTCCCAGTTCCGGAAAGTCCAGCACTTCCACCTTGCGGATGGAATCCTGAGCCAGCCTGGCAGCTGCACCACCGATGGTGCCAAGGTAGAAACCGCCCCATTTTTGACAGGCCTCCCTGACGTTTTTAGCGCGATTTCCTTTGGCCAGACTGATCAGGCTGGCGCCGCGCGACATCAGAATATCGGCATAAGAGTCCATGCGTCCGGCAGTTGTCGGTCCAAATGAGCCGGAAGCATAGCCACTAGGAGTTTTAGCCGGACCGGCATAATAAATAGGATGATGATAAATATAATCCGGAAGTTTTTCACCGCGCTCTATTGCTTCACGCCAGCGCGCATGCGCAATGTCTCTTGCCACAAGCAGAGTGCCGCTGAGCATTAAACGTGTTCCCACAGGCGAGCCGCTCAAAGCTGCAAGAATTTCAGACATCGGTTTGCTCAAATCGACTTTTATGGTTTTAGTGCTGAGCTGGCTACTTTCGATTTCCGGAAGATAGCGGGCCGGGTCGCTTTCCAGTTGCTCGAGCCAGATGCCGTCGGCGTCGATGCGCGCCCGTATCTGCCGGTCGGCACTGCAGGAAACACCAATACCAATAGGCAAACTGGCGCCATGTCTGGGCAGACGAATCACACGCACGTCATGACAGAAATACTTACCGCCGAACTGAGCACCGATACCTAGCTTTCTTGTTATTTCTAAGACCTCTTTCTCCAGTTCCAGATCACGAAAAGCTCGACCTGTTTTATCTCCTTCAGTCGGCAGATTATCCAGATAGTGGCAACTGGCAAGCTTGACTGTTTTCAAAGTCATTTCAGCTGAAAGTCCGCCAATTACAATGGCCAGATGATAAGGTGGACAGGCTGAAGTTCCCAGAGCTGCGATTTTTTCGCTGAGCAAACGAGCCAGTGACTCAGGATTCAATACAGACTTGGTTTCTTGCAGGAGAAATGTTTTGTTGGCCGAACCGCCGCCTTTAGCAATGAACAAGAACTCGAAAACATCGCCGGGCTCCGAGTAAATATCAATCTGGGCGGGAAGATTAGAGCCGGTGTTTGCTTCCTGATACATGTTCAAAGGCGCCATCTGACTGTAACGCAAATTACATTCGGAATAAGTCTCTTTAATACCTTCGGCAATAGCTGCGGCATCATCAGTATCGGTGCTCACCCTTTCGCCTTTGTGGGCGACGACTATGGCAGTGCCCGTATCCTGGCACATAGGTAGGGTGCCGCCGGCTGCAATTGCGGCGTTTTTGAGCAGCTCAAGAGCCACAAAGTTATCGTTTTGAGAGGCTTCCGGGTCGGACAAAATAGATGCCAGCTTGGCTAAATGACTGCTTCTGAGAAGGTGAGAAACATCTTTGAATGCAGCTTTGGCAAGCAAACTCAGAGCTTCCGGCTTGACCATCAGATAGTTCTGTCCTCGCCAGCTTTCGACGCTTATATGCTCTTTGCCGAGCAAGCGATAACTGGTATCGTCCTTGCCAAGCTGAAAAATACTGCTGGAACTCTCAGACATATGCACTCTCCTGGCATCCTTAGGGACTTTCTGTCGCAAAGAAAGTCGCGACAGTTCGGCAATTGCACAATCTTACTTCAGCAAAAGCCCGAGAAGAGGATATTTCAGCAATGTTTAATTGCGGTCCAAAGCAGGTATTCAGGCAGTCATCAGGGCTTTAAAACGGGGAATATAAACCCATAGCTAAACATGCTAAGAGGTAGCAAGAGAAATGGCCGAACCGCCCGAAGCCTTCGTCGGCATTGTACTTGCCGACCGCTATGAACTCTGCTCGGTGCTCGGTCAGGGTCAGGGAGGCATGGTTTTTAAAGCACGTCACAGACAGCTTGACCGTTACGTAGCAGTCAAACTGCTCTGCCCGGAAGATACAAATGACAAAACGGCATTCATGCGTTTTGAAAGAGAAGCTCGTTCAGTAGGCAGATTGAACCATCCAAACATAGTCACGGTTTTCGACGTGGGCCGCTGGCGCAATGAACGACCTTTTCTGGTCATGGATTATATTGAAGGTCAAGACTTGCAGGATTTAATCGCAGCAGACGGCCGGCTTTCCGTGGCCAGAGCGCTGAGAATTGCAACGCAAGTCTGCTCGGCTCTGCAGCATGCTCATTTGCGCGGCGTAATTCATCGCGATTTGAAGCCGCGCAACATCATGGTTCTGGACGCCGAGGAGATGCAGGATTTCGTCAAGATTGTGGACTTCGGAGTAGCCAAAGAAAGCGGTGTCGAGCAATACAACGAAGCGCTGACACTTGACGGCTATGTGGTCGGCACACCACTCTATATGAGCCCCGAGCAGTGCACAGGAGAAGCGCTTGATGCAAGATGCGACATCTATGCACTCTGCGCAGTTTTATTTAAAATGCTCAGCGGCGTAAATCCAATTAGCGGCAAAAATCTCGCTGAAATAATGCATAACCAGATTCAGCAAGCGCCGCTTTCTTTTGAAGAAGCAAGTTCGCATACAAATATCCCGCAGGAAATACAAAGAGTTATTTACAAAGGACTTTCTAAGAACAGAGCAGAAAGACAGGCTAGCATGTCTCAATTGCGACAGGAGCTGAACGATGCTTTTGCAAGAGTAGCCGGAAGCGGCAAAGAAACCTTAGGGACTGCGCACAATAGCGAAGCCGAATCCACAAAAATAAGAAGCAATATCGACGCGCTTAGAGAGCGAGCCATCGCCGGCGATACTATTGCTCAGTATGAACTGGTGCTTAGATTGGAATTCGGACAGGGCTGTAAAGCCAATCCGGAAGAAGCAAAACGCTGGCTTCGTTTTGCCGCTCAGCAGGGAATGAAAGAAGCTCAATGGCGTTTAGGCGACCACTTGCTTAAAGGTGAAGCTGCATTTGAAGTCAACCTTGAAGAAGCACTAAGCTGGCTTTCCAAATCCGCCGAACAGGGCTATGATCAAGCACTTTTCGCCCTGGGCTGGTGCTTTAAGCATGGACTGGGAGTGAATGTCGACCTGCAAAAAGCCGGGCTTTATTATCAAGATGCAGCTAGACTGGGAAATCAACAAGCCATGGAAGAACTTCGCAAGTTCCTGGAATCAGAGGGACAGTCGAAGAAAGCTCTTGCCGCTGCCGAACGCATTCTTGAGCAGCCAATAAGTCAAAGCGAAGATCCCGAACTGCTTTATACCATGGCTTGCCGATTAAGAGATTCGGGAAAACGCGCCGACGACCGGATGAAGGCCGCCGAGCTCTTTAAGAAGTCCGCCCGGCTTGGACATGATTTAGCACAACTGGATTTGCTTAGACTTTCTATTCTGGATAACTCAAACGAAGATCAGAGGAAAGAGGCAGTGAACTGGCTGGAAGCAGCCAGCCGACAAAACAATCAAAAGGCGATGCTAATGCTTTCGGCCTGCTTAAAAAACGGCATCGGCTGCAAAAAAGATCTGGAAAGAGCAGTTTCTATGCTGGAGGAACTTGCCGGTCCGAAGTTCAGGAACAGCTCTGCAAAGGCATTGTTGGGAGGCGCATTCCTGACGGCAGACTGCCTGAATAGAAACATCCCCAGAGGGATAAGCTTACTCAAAGAAGCCGCCGAAACGGCAGACGCTTATGCCGAATGGAAGCTGGCGCTTTGCTTTCGCAACGGACTTGGTCTCATGAAAGATCAAAAAACTGCAGAATTGCTTTTTGCCAGAGCTGCCGAAAGCGGATTTCCGCAAGGAGAAGATGAGCTCTGGAAACCGGCCGGCTTGCAATTTACAGAAGCCTTTCAATGCTTCAAGGCGATGAGCATAAGCGGCAATAAAAACGCCTATTACTGGCTCGGCATTTGTTATGAAAAGGGACTGGCTTGCCCGAGAGATTCGGCTCTGGCTCTGGCAAACTTCGAGCAAGCCAAATCGAAAGGTCAGCCGGCAAGTCTTAAAGCCATCGAAAGACTGAAAGCGGCAAGCTCCAGCAGCGAATAAGTTATCGATCTTATAAATCCCAGAACAAAATTGCTTGCAAGAGCAAAATCGCCACGACTATTAAAGCTCCGGCGGCATTGAGCCTTGCTGCTTTTTCCGGTTCCGGATTCAACCACCAGCGAAAGGACCTGACCAGCACCGGCATCAAAACGAAGCTCAGCACAGCCACTGTTATAAAAGTGCCCAGGATAAGAACAAGTGTTGAATTTTGACCTTTCATCAAAGGCAGCAAAAATGCTTTCAAGCCAATCACCACCGGAAATACGGCAATTAAAACCAGGCTTGCAGTTTTCCAAATTGGAATATGTTCAAGCGGAAACCAGCCCGGAAAAGATGAACTCATATTCTGAAAATGAGTGGTGCTGACCAGCAGGTTGGATTCAGACAGGAGACTTTTTCTTTCTTCTGAAAGCAGCCAGGCGTTCAGACTTTCAGGAGTCTCAAAGCGGATAAGCGTGGTCCAGCGACCGGGTCGATCGGGAGGGGGAGGCTGAATGTATGTGCCGCGATAACCGGGAAAGCGGGCTTGCGCCGACTGAATTTTCGACTCCCAATCCCAGTAAAGTGCTTCCATACCGGCTTTCACATCAGTAACCACAGCGGTGGCCACAGTCCCTTCAGCGCCCGGCTCATTCAAAACTTCGTCCCATGTCAGTATGCGCCCCGGAGCAACGGCACGTAAAGCTTCAAGCAATTCCTTGCGCAGCTCAGACTGCATCCAGTCGGCAGTCTCAGCTGCAGTACTGAACCTTTGAACAAGAGTCCATTCACCCCGGCTGTTGACTGCAGGGGGAAGTATCTCAGCGCTCCAGAAACCTGGATAGCGAGCTCCGGCCATCATCACTTTCACGAGCCCGTCGGTCACAGCCGCCATCTCGGCAGCTCCGCTTATTCTCAGCTTGGTCAAGAGCCCAGCAACTTGATTAGTTTCGCTTGTCGAAGACATAGCCGACTCCCCGGGACTCCTGAGTACTCAAGTTTCAGCTTAGAGCAGCAATTGAGATCTTGACACATAAATCAATTTCAGAACAGAGAGCATATTTGCTTTCTAATTCAAGAATGAATTTCTTTTGCCTGCAAAGCTTCCTCAATCAAGCGTTTTTGCTTGAGAGCCTCCTGAGCCAGATCGCGATACGACAGGTCTTCCGCCAGAGCCCGCAATCTTGACCAGATTGCAAGAAGCGCAGGCAACTGATTCTCGTCTGCCAGAGCTTTTTTTTCGGCAGCAAGCTGATAAAGCAAGGCTATTTCAAGGTCGATTATGTTTATCCCAAAATGTGCCAGCAAACCGATTGCCACACCCTGCCCTTCTTTCAACACGGCAAGCAAAATATGCTCGGCTAAAATAGATTCTTCCTTGAGCATTCTAGATTCTAAAAAAGCAAATTCAAGAATGCGCCGACAGCTTTCGCTGAAAGCTATTTCCTGCTCTTCTGAAAGCGCGTCCTGCTCCGAGCGAAGCTCTTCAAGTTCTGTTTTCACTTCCAGATAAGTCAGTCCGCAAATTTTAAGGGCGCGAGCAGCGGCACAATCAAGGGACAGAAGCGCAAGCAAAATATGTTCGCTGTCAAGATTCAGGTCGCCAAGACTGCGCGCCTCTTCACGAGCCGTGAATATTATTTTGAGAGGCATTTGCCCGAACTTTTCGAACATAGTTTCAATCCTTGCCTTTCAACGATTCAGAAAGATGCTCTTCAGCAAATTCCAATTCCTGTTTTTGCTCCGGGAAATCAAGTTTTGAGAACTCGACCGTTACGCGAGTGCCCTTACCCTCGATACCGCTAGACAGTGAAACTCGAGCCTTATGCGAGCGGGCTATTTCTTTGACGATCGCAAGACCCAGTCCACTGCCGCTCACTCCGGTTCCCAATATTCTGTAAAAGCGCTCAAAAACGCGTTCGCGCTCTTCCTCCGGAATTCCAGGACCATTATCCTCGACAATCAGACTGAATGTTTCAGCTTTTCTCAAAGCTACATTAACTTTGCCGTTTTCCGGTGTATAAAAAACAGCATTTTCAATGATATTGCTGCATAGCTCCTGCAAACTTGAGAGATCTCCCAATACAAGAGCCGGCTGAGGACAGGCTTCAAATGAAAGTTCAATATTTTTTTCCAGTGCAGCTAAAACAAGGCTGGCAGCTGTTTCAGATGCGATTTCATTCAGGTCCAGCAGGCGATGACTGGACTGTGCCAAAGCATCGGGCTCGGCTTTTGCCAGAGCCAGCAATCTATTAACCAGATGAGTCGTGCGATCCGTGCCGGAGTCCAGCTGCCGGATCAGCTCAAGGGCCTTGGGCGAATCGACAATTTTCTTCAGCAAGCCGATGTATGTTTTCAAACCGGCCAGAGGTGTTCTCAATTGATGCGCGGCGTTTGCGACAAAACGCTGCTTAGCTAAAAGGTCTTCCTGTAATCGTTCTAAAAGCTCGTTGATTGCATGTACAATCGGCCTGACTTCCAGCGGCGATTGACTCTCATCAATAGGACTGAGATCTGATTGAGAGCGGGCCGCAATCGCACGTTTTATGGAATCAAGAGGAGCCAGACCTCGGTTCACACCATACCAGACAGCCAGTGCACCTAAAACGATGGCGATTAGCTGTGAAATGGCCGTATTGAATAGAATATGCAGAGCCAGGGCTTTCCTTGACTCAAGCGTTTCAGCTGAATAAACGAAAACTCTTTTTGCGGGCGCCTCTTCTACAAAAGCTTCAACCAGCACGGTTCTGACCTTTTCGTTTTTCACATAGCTATAGCCGAACTCAGGCGCACTCTGATCCGGTAAACGAGCCGGTGTCGGTAATTCTTTATCGCCCGTAATTAAATTGCCATTACTGGAAATTACTTGAAAATAGAATTTGTCTTTAAAATTATGACGCAATAACGCCACCGCCGCCGGTGGCAAATCGATATCGACGCCGCGCGCTCCAAGCCGCAAACGTCCGATCACCGAATCGGCCGAGTTCATGAGCTGATCGTCGTACAATTCTTCAGCATAAGAGTCCGCCATGAAATATGTTATTGCGGCGCTGAGCATCCAGAGGCTGCCTAGTGGAAGCAGCAACCAGTAAAGGAGCTGCCTGGCAATGGAAGTGTCACTTTGCTTTATCAACTAAGTAACCAAGACCCCTTATCGTACGCAAAGAGATGTCGCTATTTTCAAGCTTTTTCCGCAAACGATGAATAATAATTTCAATAGCATTGTGCGTGATTTCAGATTCCCAGCTTGATAAATGCTCGGCAAGCTGAGCCTTGGTTACAACCATACCGGCCCGCTGAAGCAAGATTTCCAGAGCCGCCAGTTCACGAGCTGAAAGCTCAAGCAATTCGCCGTTTAAGGTCAGGTGACGCTCAACCGTGTCGAACTCTAGACTTCCGTGTTTAACTATGCGGCGATTTGCCCAGAGATCCTTGCGTAAAAGAGCCCGCACTCGTGCTTCCAGTTCGGGCAACTCGAAAGGTTTGGTCATATAGTCGTTGGCACCCAAGTCCAGCCCGCCGACTCGATCTTGCAGAGAGTCTCTGGCAGTCAAAATAAGCACCGGCAGAGCCTGACCTCGCCCTCGCAATCTTTTCAGGACTTCCAGACCATCCATGCCCGGTAAACCCAGATCTAGAACGAGCAGGTCATAAGCAGAAGACTTCGCAGCCTGATCGGCGGCATCGCCGCTTGCCACCCGATCTACGGCATAACCGCTGTCGCTGAGAGCCAGACTGATCGCGTCAGACAAATAACTGTCATCCTCTGCCAATAAAATTCTCATGACTCAGCCCCAATTGCTGGAATAATTGTACCTTAGCTGATTAAAATAGCAAAAACGGGACCTTTGAGCAAAAGCTCGAAAGACCTTAGAATTCCCTGCTTTGCTTCGGTGTTCATTATGCAGTATAAAGACCAGATCACTAAGCTGCTTTTGCTTTCCACATTGACAGGAGGAGTCGCAAGAGCGGCAGAAGCCGACTCGGGCAAAACGCTTTACGGAAACGTCAGTCACAGCGCAAGTCTTGAGCATGTGAGCAAGTCGCTTGCTCAGCATCGCAGCAAAGTGCAGGCCCTCATACCCGAGACGCCGACTCTTGATACTGAGAAAGTGCCAAAGCCGACAGCTCAAAAAGGCTCGCTCAGCTTGACTGAATCAAAAGCTTATCTGCCCGTAAACGGCATTGCTCAGCCGATTAACGATAAGCCGAAGGCGCTCAGCGCCACAATTCAGAAACACTCTATCGAATGGTTTCAAATTCCGGCATGGATGGCCGGAAAGTGGGAAAAGCTGGGAGATTTAACAGTTAAGCTCATAGATCTGAAAAGCGGGGAAGAGACTTATCCACGCATCTGGATGGATAATAAGCTTACTTATACTTGGGGGCATCAGAAAGACGGCCAGGGCAATGTCTGGCACGTCAACTTTCTTCCGTCTGAACACGACGGGCAATCGGACGGTAAAAAAGTTCGCTTTCTGACCACAACGCAACAGTGCGAAAAAAGCGACAAGTTTTCCCTGATTACTCGCACTCAGTATCTGGTCAGTGAATCTAATTTCTGGACGGGCGAGCCGCTTGAGATGTTTCAGCAAGAATCGCTGAATCACTATTCGGCAACAGGTGGAGCTGAAATTGTCAACAACAGCACAAACCGCGTTTTCAGCTATGAAGGCAAAGCCATAAGGGACGGTGTTTTAGAATCACATTTAAATAAAGTCGGAGATTTTACTGCTACTGAAAATATCAACGGCATAAATTTGAAAGAGTCGTTGAACGACTATCTTGAAGAGCACGATCTGGATCATCTGAAAGTAAAGAACTAAAAAACAGCACTAGCAGTAGTACCATTCTCGCAGCCGCAGCTAAAAAAAGTGCCGGGGACTTATCAGTAAGCAAAATTTTCATGCCGATAGAAGCATTCTGCAAACGGGCATAGTTCATTTAAGTGCAGCCTGGAAAGAGTCTTATGAAAAAATCTCCGCAAATACTAGTTCTTGCAATTACTGTTTTATGCTCAGTCCCCGCAAAGGCTCAGTCATGGGGACAGCTAAAAACAGCTGCAATCGAGGCAGATTCCGCAAAAAAATATGATGAAGCGGTGGATTACTGGAAAAAGGCGCTGGCAGCCTGCCCCGAAGCCTCCGGACCTCGATTTGAACAAAGTCTGGCGGGTCTTGCCCAAAGTTATCAGGCCGCATCTAAGTTTAGCGAAGCCGAGAATTACTATAAACAACTGCTGGCTCTGCTCAAGAATGATAGCCTAAGCGCCGAGAGCAGAAGCGCGCTGAAAAACTATCAAACTCTACTTCAAGAAAGCAAGCGCGATTTAGAAGCGCAGGAGCTCGAATCAAAATTCTCCCTTAAATCAGCCCCGCTTAAAAGTCCTGAAAAATCGGAAACGCCGAAAGCTCTGAGCTGGAGGGCAGTTTTTGATAAAGGAAGAAAAGAGTTTCAGCAAAAATCATACAGCGTCGCCGAAGGGTCGTTCAAAGAAGCACTCGCCGCTGCGGTAGAAGAAAAGAGTCTGGAACACGAAAGTGAAACACTGAATCAACTGATTTCACTTTCATACGCAGAGGGCAAGTTTAAAGAAGCAGAGCCCTATTATCAGCGCTCGCTTTTGCTCAGCGCAAAGTTTCTGGGACAAAACAGCAAAGACTATGCAGAGGCTTTGAACGGACACGCACTATTGCTCCGGAAACTGAATCGAAAAGATGAGGCTATCAAAGAAGAAGCACGTGCCGAACAGATAATGAATAAACTTCGCCGCTATGAAAGCAGCGGCACTGCAGCCGAGAGCGGCTCAAGAAAGAGTCCGGAGGCAACCCGCGGCGGGTCTATATACAGCCGAGCCCGCTCTGTTCAACAGGGCTTCGGAAATCCGGCCGACGAACTTTTGAGAAATCCGGATTAAGAACTCAAAGCTGTTTTTTGAGCAGAGGCAGAGTGAAGAAAAAGCAACTGCCCTCAGCAAGCTTGCTCTTGCAACTTATTTCGCCGCCATGAAGCTCAACAATCTTTCGGCAAAGATAAAGTCCAAGTCCTGTACTGGCGTAATATCGCCCGCTGGAAGCCGCTTGCCAGAAACGCTGAAACAACTTGGGCTGATCTTCCTCTGAAATACCTTTACCTGTGTCTTGTACTGTAACTCTGGCAAAGCCGTCAATCGCCTCGAGTTTGACTCGAATCGAACCGCCCGACGGCGTAAATTTCACCGAATTATCGAGCAGATTTTGCAGAACTCTCCTGATTTCTTCAGCATCATAACTGATCGAAAGTGGATTCTCAGGCAGGCTTAACTCCAGATGAACTCCCTTTGTATCGCAAAGAGTACGCAGTTCGGCAACAGTACTCATGATCGTAGCGCCGAGATCATTTTCGGCACTCGAAAGATTCTTGACACCGCTGTCATAGCGGTATACGTCTAAGAGAGTTTGAACCATACGATAAAGAGAAGAGTTGCTCTGCAAAATCGTGGACAGTACCTTGGACTGCGCTTCCACTACAGGGCCGAAGTCACCTTCCATGAGAAGCTTGATTGCTCTGTTAGCAGCCAGAATAGGCGTTTTTAAATCATGGGTGAGAGTTGCTACAAAATCCTCTCTTTGCTGCTGTAACATTACTCTGTCTGTAACATCAAGAAAAATAGTAACAAGCCCTGTGCTAAGTCCGGCTTCGTTCTTGATCGGCCAGACGGCCCAGTCAAAATAGCCAAGTTGTTTTGGATGCAGATGCAAAAATTCCGCATCGCGTCCCGCCGGCAAACCGGTATCTATTACTTCTTGAAAGCGCTCATAAGGCAGACCCGGTACCAGATCTTTCAGGCAGGCATCAATAAGTTTTTCGCGATCTGCACCGCCGATCATTTTTACAAACTCGGTATTGCATTCAACAATGCTCAGCTCAAGATCAAGACGCAAAATGCCTATGGGAGCATCTTCCAGAATGCTTTTGGTCACACGTCTTTGAGTCTCAAGCTCTTTTATTGCATCTCTTTGTTCTCTAATCGCTTTTTCCTTGGCAACAGTGTAAGACTCAATTGCCAGTCCCATATCAAAAAAAATGAGTCTGGTAAGTGCAGATGTCACAAGCAAGCAATGTTCCTGATCAGAGTGATATTTTTCCTGAACCAGACGTCTAAGCCAGGTCATGATCCTGTTGTAAGCACCCAGATACCAGATCGGATCAAGTCCGATGCGATAATGTGTACGTCCGACTGCCAGTCTTTCTTGCACATAAGTTTCATCATAGTTGCCTTTGGTCAAGCGCCTGAAATAAGCCTTTTGCGCAGACTGGGCACGAGCTAAAGTCGCATCGTCCGGAAAGAACCTCTTGGTTTCAGGAAAAGACAAAAAGTGCGTATACATATCGTCGATTAAAGGATCGATATTTTCTTCGAGCAGCTCATCTACTTCCTTGATCAGCTCTTCATCTTCGGGACAAAAGCTCAACCACTTTTTGCGAAGAGCTGAATCATCTAAACCCGAATCCAGAAACATGTGATTGGACATCCCAAAGTATTGTGAGTAAACTGAAGAGCTGGTGCTATTAGTACCTGATTCGTAAGCTAATTTCGCAGTCACTGCCACGAAAAACAAGAGCCATGCCTGAAGAAGTAAAACAAATTAGAATTCTTTTAGTGGAAGACCACCTCCTGACACGCATCGGCCTGAAAGCGGTGCTTGACCGTACCGAAGATTTGAAAGTAGTTGCCGAAGCTGAAGACGGTGAGCAGGCAGTAAGTTTAGTAGAACAAATAAACCCGGATGTAATCCTTATGGATGTGGGTATGCCGGTCCTGGACGGCATCGAAGCATCAAAGATTATCAAGAGCAAGCATGCAGAAATGGCGATTGTGATGCTGACCTCGCATGATAACGAGCGCGATATATTTGCCTCTCTGGCAGCCGGGGCCGGCGGATATTGCCTGAAAGACGTGGAGCCGGAAAGGCTCTATTCAGCAATCAGAAGCGTCAAAGCCGGAGACATCTGGCTCGATTCCACAATCGCCAGCAAAGTTTTGAAGCAATACGGTCAAATGCAAGCGGCCCCGCAAGAAAGCAGCAGCTACAGTCCAAACAGCAGTATCACTAAACTCAGCGATAAGTTGCCTGAACCCTTATCGCCAAGAGAGCTGGAAGTACTGCATTTGCTTGTGGAAGGGCTTTCAAATCAGGAAATAGCAGATAAGCTGATTATTTCCCTGGCGACTGCTAAAACCCATGTACGCAACATCTTAAACAAGCTGGCAGTGGACGACCGCACCCAAGCAGCAGTTCAGGCAATGAGACGGGGACTGGTCTGAGCAAAGAGTCAGTGCTTGCGACCGACCAGAGGAAAGCCGAAAACGCGCCAGGCCAGAAGCCCGCCCGCCATGACGACCAGACGCTCGAAGCCGAGCGAGGCGAGGATATCGGCAGCCTTGTATGCAAGTGAGCCGTTGGAACAAATCAGATAAATCGGGACTCTTTGAATCCCTTGCCGACTCAGTTCAGCTTGAAGCACGGCGATCGGCATGTTTATAGATCCGGCAATATGTTCGTCGGCAAAATCGGCAGGCAAACGCAGGTCAACAAGAAGCATTGATTCGCCCTGCTTCTGTAGATCATGCAAATTGTTGGACGTAATCCTCTCAAAAGCCATTTTCGCCGACTCACAGATGACACCAGTTAATATTATTCAGCGATAAAGCAGCTGGAATAAGGCTCGAAAGAGTGATTTGGAATCATCCTTTGGAACGATGTTCATATCACCCTGATGGTTTGTTTCCCGACTACAAGCATTTCAGGCTGATTTTGAAGTTCAATAAAAACGACGGGGAACCAAAGCGCCACTTTTACGTCATCAACTAATCTTGGGCTACCGGATATTAATATGCAAAAAACGAAAAATAAAAGGAGAGCTCAGTGACAAATCCAGTCAAGTCCATATTCATCTTATTAATAGGAGCTATTCTTTTTATGAATCAGGATGCTTCAGCAGCTGAAAGCAAAGATCAAATAAAAGCAACAGCAACACAGAAAGCCTATTTTGCGGCTGGTTGCTTCTGGAAAGTCCAGTACATTTTCAGCAAAGTCCCGGGCGTGATTCGCACTAGAGCCGGCTACAGCGGTGGTCATAGCCCCTCACCTACATATAAGGAAGTTTGCAGTGACAAAAGCGGACATGCCGAGACCGTGCAGGTTGAGTTCGACCCGAGCAAGGTTACTTATCACAAGCTCCTGGAAGTATTTTTTGCAAACCACGACCCCACAACCCTGAATCGTCAGGGTCCGGATATAGGCACACAATACCGTTCAGCCATTTTTTACAGCAATCCCGAACAAGAGAAAGAAGCAATCAGCTACAAAAATGAGCTAAACAAAGCACATAAATTTCGATCACCTGTCGTAACTGAAATCAAGGAGGCCGGAGCTTTTACAGATGCTGAAGAATATCATCAGGATTATTTCATCAAACATGGTGCTGTTTGCCACTGAGCTTTTCGGCAAAAGGCTGCTTCCAGCTCCAGTAAGAATTTCTTGGCTTGAATCCCGCCGGCATAGCCGACTAAGGAAGCATCAGCGCCGATAACTCGATGACAGGGCAGGATCAGGCTTATTTTATTGCGAGCGTTGGCAGCACCAACCGCCCGCGCGGCAGCCGGATTTCCGAGCCTTGAAGCCAGAGAGAGGTAGCTCAAAGTGCGGCCGTAAGGAATTTGTGCAAGTTCTTGCCAGACTCTCAGCTGGAATGGGCTGCCCGTAATTTTCAAAGGCAGAGCAAATTCAATTCGCTCCTGCTTGAAATATTCGCGCAACTGTTCTTCTGCTTTGAGAAAAAGTGGAAGCCTTTTCTCAAAGCGAGCCACTTTTGGAAACCCGGTTTTTCTGGCATCGCTTTCAAGATAAAGTCCGCTCAAAGCATCCCCGTCGGAAAGCAACAAGATTTCGCCAAGAGAGCTTTCAATCAAGCTGTAATAAGTCATTTCAATTCTCCAGTTTTTTCCATAAATGCATTGCAGCATAGGCTCGCCAGGGTCTCCAGGACTCGGAAAGTTCAATTATTTGATTCCAGCTCAGAGGCGAAAGAGCACGAGCTATTCCAAGATCGCCTTCAGGAAAAGCATCAGGAAAGTGATAACAGCGCATGGCAATATATTGAGCCGTCCAGGGACCGATTCCGGATATCTCTTGCAAGCGGCTCATGCTCTCATAAGGATCGATTGCCTGTTCAAGAGAAATAGCACCACCGGCAATGGCGCCGGCCAAGCATATAATAGTACGGGCTCGGCTTTCTCTGATTCCGAGTCCTTTAAAATCCGAAACTGAAAGCAGTGCTGCATCCTTTACTGTAGGGAAAAGTATATTCAGCCCGGGCACTGATGTTTCAATTTTTTGCCCGAATTTTTCAGCAAAGCGAGTGACAAGCGTAGTGGCAGCTTTCACTGTTATTTCCTGCCCAAGAATTGCCCGCACTGCGGTTTCAAACGTATCGAAAGCACCAGGCAAACGTAATCCCGGAAAAGGCGCAGACAGATCTTTCAACTTTCTGTTTATCAATTCGGGACTGGCGTTCAAATCAAACAAGCGTTTAACTTTAGCGATAATAGGCATCAGAACCCGAGAGAGTGAGGCATCGACCGTGAGCTCAAGCGCGAATTCATCTTCGGCCGGACTCAGCATTATGCAGCCGCTGTAATTAGAGTAGCTGACAGTGCGAGCGTAGCAGCCCGACTCTGCTATCTCAACGCCACCGGCACTGCGCTTGCCCAGGAAGGAAAGAAGCGCAACAAAATCATATGGTGGTCTGAAATAGAGTCGGCATCTAATTTTGTCAGGACTTGAAAGCAGATTTCGGCGAGCCCTCAAGCGAGCCGGGCTCATGCCGTAACGCTCTTTCAGCAAAGAGTTGAATCGCCTTAAACTGTTGAACCCGCTGGCATAAGCAACCTCGGTTATGGAAAGATCGCTGTCTTTAAGCAGACGTTTTGCCAGAAGCAAACGCTGTGTTATGGCAAGCTCCACTGGCGATACTGAAAAATATTTTTCGACAAGGCGCCTTAGCTGCCACTCGCTCAAGTTCAAGAAAGCAGCAAGCTGAGCCACGCTCATTTCATTAAGAGCGCCGGCTTCAAGCAAATCAGCAATAAGCTCAGCGCATCTGGACTGGGCATCAAGAGGCGCCGAACCAGGTGCTAATTCCGGTCGACAACGCAAGCAAGGTCTAAAACCCTCACTTTCGGCAGTCGCCGCGTTCAAATAAAAACTGCAGTTTTTCAAGCTCGGCGTTCGCGCTGTGCAAACTGTCCGGCAATAAACCCCGGTGCTTTTAACAGCCACAAAAAAGCTGCCGTCAAAACGACGGTCGTGGCTCAATACGGCTTGATAGCAGCTTTCACGGTCTAAACTGATCATATGTTGATTCTAGCTTCAACCAGCCTGGATTTCTCGCCATTTTCGGACATAGACATGAGGCAAAAGACAGCAACTGTCATCAGTTTAGACCTCTTGACTTCCGGGCAGAAATAATAATACTTAGTGGCGAAGAACGATGTTACCCCCCAACAGACGTCCTCCAGAACTAACAAAATTTTGTCGTCCGGGTCCAGTTAGGACCCAGACTATCGTTCTGATGCTCTGTTTATTTGCCTCGGTTCAGCTTTATCTGCCTGCAGTCTCTGCCGGTCAAACCGAAGTCTTGATTCAAGCAGCTCAGGAAGACTTTGACTTACGCGATTTTGAAAGTGCAGAAAACACGCTGCTTGAAGCTCTGGCTAATCAGGAGCAGGATTCGCTCAGCTATACAATATGTTTGCAAAATCTGGCTTTGCTCGAATACTACAACTTCAATTACAGGAAAGCCGAAGGTCTCTACAGAGAAGCCATCGAAAACGCAGAAGTACTTTGTGGTCCTAACTCCAAAGTCGTAGCAAACAGCCTTTACGGACTGAGCCGTTGCCTGAGACATCAGCACCGCTTCGCCGAAGCACAGACCTGCATAAATCGAATTTTGAAAATTCGAAGCAAAGTATACGGAAATGAGCATAGCCTAATCGCTAAGAGCTTAATGGACCTGGCGGTCAACTACCAGAGACAGGGAAAATGCGCCGAAGCAAAACCTCTTTTTGAAAAAGCCATTTCTCTGCATGAAAAGCATCTTGGCAAAAACTCGCAAGAATTGCTACCGCTCTTGCTTTGCTATCAGGCTTCCTTAAAACAAGCCGGAGACCAACCGGGACTGAATAAACTCGGTGAAAAAATCAAAGAGCTGTCGCAAAGTCAAAAGCAAATCCGGAATTGTCGTCTAGCTCAACTGAGGAGCTTTGAGGAAGACGGCAGCGGCTGGCAGAGCAGTGCTTTGCTCTAAAACTCAGTCAAGCAATTCATAAGCAGAAAGAGTCAGAAACTCAGGAAAGCTTTCAGCGAAAATCAAATCATCAAGAATTCCGGCAGCCTCTTCCAGTCGCCCCTCTGAATTTGACTTGAGCTTAGCCAGCTCTTCCTCACGCAAAAGCTTGTAAAGCTCTCTGTCCACGATTCTGCCATCACTTAATTTAACCGAGCGATTCAACCAGAGCCAGATCTGAGCACGCGATATTTCCGCAGTTGCAGCATCTTCCATCAAATTGAATATGGCTGCAGCACCAATACCTCTAAGCCAGTTGTCTAGATACTGAAGGGCAACATTGATGTTGTTACGCAATCCGGCTTCACTAATTTGAGCGCCATCAACTTCGGCATTCAACAAATCCAAAGCCGAAACTTTAACGTTTTGTCTGAGCACTGTTTTTTGGTTGGGATTATTTCCAAGAACTTTATCAAACTCGGCTTTAGCAACAGCAAGCAAATCAGGATGCGCAATCCAGGTACCGTCAAATCCCTGACCAGCCTCTCTTTGCTTATCCTCGGCGACTTTGCTCATCGCTTTAGCATTTAGCTCTTTGTCTTTGCGGCTTGGAATGAAAGCCGCCATCCCGCCCATGGCATGAGCATGACGACGGTGACATGTTTTCACGAGTAAATCACAATATGAACGCATAAATGGAACATTCATCGTTACTAGAGCACGGTCCGGCAGCATAAATTCAGGTCGCTTATTCAATTTTTTGATCATGCTGAACATATAATCCCAGCGGCCGGCATTCAAGCCGGAAGCATAGTCTTTCAATTCATAAAGAATCTCATCCATTTCAAATGCAGCAAGAATCGTTTCGATGAGCACAGTGCAACGAATGCTGCCTGCTTTGATTTTCAAATAATCTTCGGCGAATTTGAATACTTCGGCAAAAAAACGTGCTTCATGATGGCTCTCAAGTTTTGGAATATAAAAGTAAGGTCCGCTACCGCGACTTAAAAGTTCCTGGGCGTTATGGAAAAAGAAAAGACCGAAGTCAAAAAGACTGGCTGAAATCGGCTTGCCGTCGATCTGCAAGTGCTTCTCTAGAAGATGCAAGCCGCGAGGGCGTACTTTCAAAGTCGCGAGTTTTTCATTCAAGTTGTAAGTCTTGCCTTCAGCACTTTGAAAACTCAAAGTGCGACGCACAGCCGCTTTCAAATTAATTTGGCCTTCAATGCAGTTGGACCAGGTCGGCGAATTGGCGTCTTCAAAATCCGCCATAAATAAATTTGCACCGCAGTTAAGTGCATTGATGATCATTTTAGCGTCGACAGGACCTGTTATTTCCACACGTCGATCCTCCAGGTCCGCCGGACAAGAAGCGACCCGCCAGTCTGAACTGCGAATAGACTCGGTTTCTTTCAAGAAATCGGGAACTTCACCATTATCCAGTCTTGTTTTGCGATGGCTGCGAGCCAGAAGCAAAGACTCTCGTTTTTGAGCAAAAGCCTGATCCAGCTCGAAAAGAAAATTGAGTGCGTCGTCGGTCAAGATTTCAGAGAATTCTTCGGTCTTTTTACCAAGAATTTCCACCCGCTCAAGAGTCGTTTTCATGAATATCTCCTCTAAAACCGACCAGCAAAATGCCATGCTAGACTACAGAACTCGTCATTGTATTACGTGAGGTTCTTTAGTTCATGAGCGCGAGCAAGAAGGAGCCCGGAATCAAGGCTGTCGGTCTTTCAAAAGCTGCTTACCAGGATTACGGCAGGCTAATCAGAGCCGACGAGTCAGAGCCTTTCAAAGCCGCAAACATGGGCACAGCCAAGCGTTTCAACCATCTATGTGAATTGGAAAATTTGAGGAGCGATAAAGCAAAGCTTAACCTTTGCATTTTTCGTTGCAGCCCACTTAGAGAGAAGCATCTGGAACTTAGGCTCCTAGAAAAACATCAACACTCATCACAAGTTTTCATGCCCATGGCCAGAGATGGCAAGTATCTAGCTGTGGTTTGTCTTGGTTCTGAGAAACCGGATTTAACTACACTGAAAGCTTTCATTGTCGAAGGAGCAGTCGGAGTCAGTTATTTTCCGGGAGTCTGGCACTATCCGATGACAGCCCTGGAAAATCAGCTGGATTTTTCCTGTCTTGTTTATGAAAACGAAAGTCCCGACGACTGCCAGATTGAGTACTTGGAGCAGCCGGTCATCATCGAACTCTGATTTAATCAGGCTTGAAAGTTTGCAAATATAACCGGGCAGGGCTTTCAATTGCTGCATTCAAAACAAATTTATGCTAATCTCCCAAATTCGGCCGGCTAAGTTCTGGATTCATTCCCGAACACATGAGCTAAGGATCTGGACTGTATGAACATCGTATTTTTATCGCCACATTTCCCTCCCAATTTTTATAATTTCTGCGTCAGACTGCGCGAGCAAGGCGCCAATGTGTTTGGAATCGGCGATCAGCCCTTCGAGCAGCTCCGGGACGAACTCAAGCAATGTCTGAGCGAGTATTATCGAGTCGACGACATGCATAACTACGACCAGCTCTTGCGGGCGGTCGGATATTTCACTTATCGATTCGGAAAGATGGATCGAATCGATTCTCAAAATGAATACTGGCTGGAAACAGAAGCCCGGTTGAGAACCGATTTCAATATATCCGGAATCAAGCTTGACAGTATTTATAAAATCAAGCGCAAATCAGAAATGAAGCGCGTTTTTGAAAATTCAGGCTTAAATCCGGCCCGCGGAAAAGTCTGCCAGAGCGAAGCCGAGCTAAGAGCTTTCATTGAAGAAGTCGGATTTCCGGTAGTTGCAAAACCCGACATTGGTGTGGGCGCAGCTAAGACTTACAAAATCGACAATGAGGAAGAGCTTCAAAGATATCTCAAAGACAAACCGCCTTCAGTCGATTACATAGTTGAAGAATTCGTTTCAGGCACGATTGTCACTTACGATGGGCTCACAGACAGCGGCGGCAATGTCGTGTTCGCTTCTTCTTTGCGATACAGCAAAGGCGTAATGGAAGCAGTCAATGAAGACAGCGACATCTACTATTACACAGTGCGCGAAATTGAAAACACGCTTGAACAAGCCGGACGATTGACTTTGCGTGCATTCGATGTACGCGAGCGCTTTTTCCACTTTGAGTTTTTCATGTTCGAGGACGGCAGCGTCATACCACTGGAAGTAAACATGCGACCTCCGGGTGGATTCACCCTCGACATGTTCAATTTTGCCAATGATTTTGATGCCTATAAAGCCTGGGCCGAAATCCTTGTTCATGGCAAAACCAGTCAGGAAGCCCTTCGCCCTTACTTTGTCATTTATGTGGGACGAAAAGACCACATTCCCTATTCAATGCGTCATCAGGAAGTACTTGAAGAGTTCAACTCGCTCATGGTTTATCAAGACCGCATGAACGACGCATTTTCCAGAGCCATAGGCAATCACGGCTATGTTTTGCGTCATCAGGAACTTGATCCGCTGGTGGAAGCAGCCGACCGTATCATGGCCAGATACTGAAGCCGCGCAATTGCTTTTAATAACCGGAACGACGTTTGTTCCAGTGCAAAACACTACCCTGTACGGAAGTCGAGCTATTTAATAAAGAGCCGGATGAGCCGCCGGAAGCAGGGGCACTTGGCGTTTTAGCATAGGGGGCATATGTTTTTGCCAGAACCGGTCCCTTCGCTTGAGAAACACTTGGACTTGCTTTCATTTTCAACTTGCCGGCATTAGCCTTGAGACCGGTTCTTTCCGGGGCGGAAGGCAGTGACTTCGGCACACCGTTGTTGACCTGCGGCAAAGCACCACCGGCATTGCCGCCATGATATCCGGACATGTATGTGCTGAACCCGGCTCTCGGCAAAGCTTGAGGAGCAGCAGGCGCCATCTGTTGCTGGGCCGCAGCCTGAGGATTTGTTCGCAAGTCGTTGACTTGGGGCGCATCATCCATGATCTGAATTTGCTGTCTGGCCATATAAAAGTTGCGCAGATTAGGATTGTCATTTCTGCCGTACTGAGCGACTGCAGGCAAGCCTGAAAGCAAACTCAGTAAGAAAGCCGGAAGCAACAAAGCTCTCATCAGGGAATCCTCATCGGAACAGGACTTGCTTTTACTTTAACGCATTTTCAAAATCATGTCGTGATCATGAGAATTGCCAGTTAAAGAATCTGATCTCAGGCGCAATGCAAGAAGGCGAATCCAGGCAGATTAACCCAATTTAACGCCTCTGGAATGGAGCTGTCAAGAAAAGTCATTAAAAGAGCAGGATTAGAAAGTGAAGCGGGATTCAATCGAGCCCGAATGTTAAACTTGGCATCCGAATTGTCCCCTCATTGAAGAGAACACCGTGAGCAGCACTGAAACCATGCAATCCCGCAGAACACCCGCAGCACCGGGGAATGGCAGCATTTTAGGCCTGGTGGCCGGATTGGGCAAGCTGCCCGGAATTCTGGCCCGCTCCGCCAAAGAAAACGGTTATCAGGTAATCGCACTCTGTTTGAGCGAAGAAGCTGAAGCCAGGGTGCAACCTCACTGTTTGAAAACTTTCCAGGTAGCCCCCGGGCAACTGGGCAAAAACCTGAAGCTCCTGCAAAGAGAGAACGTCAAACAGCTGGTTTTTGTGGGCAAAGTTCCAAAACTAGACATTCTCAAAAATATCACCAAATTCGACTGGACGGCAGTCCGTGAGTTGAGCCGCCTCTCCGATTTCAACGATGACACGATTCAGTCGGCCATGGGCGACTATGCTGCCTCGCAGGGCATCACAGTGCGCAGCCAGGCTGAGTTCCTGACCGAACTCTTCCCTGATATCGGCGTACTGACGGCACGCCGGCCGACCGCCGAAGAATACGCCGACATCAATTTCGGCAAGCGTATCGCTAAAGAAATCGCCCGACAGGACATCGGCCAAACAGTCATCGTCAGAAACCAGATGATTATGGCTATTGAAGCAATTGAAGGAACGGATAAAGCCATTCAAAGAGCAGTAGGACTGGCAAAGGGCCCCGTGGTTGTAGTAAAAGTCTCAAAACCGAATCAAGACCAGCGCTTCGACATCCCGACCGTCGGCATGAACACGCTCAACTCGATGCTGGCACCGAAGCCGGGCGGAGTTCTGGCGATTGAAGCTAATGAAACAATGGTGGTTGAGAGGGAAGAAATGATTGAATTCTGCAACCAGCATGGAATCTGCATGGTCGCAATTTAGGCTTAAATCAACTAGGGAAAAACCTGATTCAGCTCCGGATAAAATGACTTAGACCTGAAAGCAAGTTAATGGCATAATACTTGCTTAGTGACCTATTGAGGGATTTGCATGCAGGCAAGTCGCAATTTTCTATTCAGACCGGGTCTGAGCTTTTGCCTGGCCCTCTCGTTACTGAGCATCAGCATTGCCCCAAGCGCGCTTAGCGGTGAAGAAAGCGGGGCGTCTAAGCAGACGCTGCCCGGCAAGAGCGAGCTCTCAAGGCAAGCCAGTCCCAAAATTGAAAAAACGAAGAATTCGCTTGCCTCTGAAATCGGCTCTTCAACTGAGCGAAAAGATGCAAACGAAGCATTAAAAGCCGTCGATGAAACTGAACTGGAAGCTAAGGCTCTAAACGGCAAAAGCAGCACCACAGATGGTGAAAAACAAAGCAAAGAAGAC
>JAIEPM010000631.1 GCA_019748395.1 Candidatus Obscuribacterales bacterium | reverse complement strand
GACGGGTCCGGCTTTTCGCTGTAGTAAGCGCTCACCAACTTGGCAACATTGACCAGCATCTCAGGGCGAGCAGCTTTACCCGCGAATTCATTGAGTTTCATTGTTTTTCTCCAGCTCAGCGATTCTTGCCCGCAAAGAGTATTTTGCACAGAGCAAGCAATGAGCGATCATACATCCAAGTCAATGCCAAGAGCCGCGACTTAATCATTATGCTAAACTTGAATTTCATGGGTTCCAAAGCGCGGATTTGTCCGACTGAAGAGGCAGAGGCAGAAGAAGATGAAGTCAGGCTTCAGAGTCTATCGACGCCGATTTTTAGTTTTGCTGATCCTTTTCTTTTTTACAGGCACTCTTTGCAGTCAGGGAGCGCAACAAATGTTGAACGTAGAAAGTGCGGCTCTAAAAGCCGGAGCTGAAATAGCGCGCAAATTCACAGGCGACGGCAGCGATCTTTCACCACCGCTCTCGTGGTCTAAAGGACCGAGCGGCACCAAAACCTTTGCAATAACTTGCACAGACCCCGATGCCCCGGTTGGAACATGGTGGCACTGGATAATCGCAAATATCCCCGCAGAAACACTGGCACTTGGTGAGAATGTGCCTAAAACAGCGATTCTTGCGAAAGATGTCTGCCAGGGCTTAAACGATTTCAAACAGACAGGATATAACGGTCCGGCTCCACCGCCCGGAAAACTGCATCATTATCACTTCAAAGTGATGGCACTGGATTGCAAATTATCGCTCCCGAAGAATTTCGCCAAAGCAGCATTTCAACAAGCGATCAAAGGACATGTACTTGCCGAAGGCGAGCTCATGGGCGTCTACAAACGCTAAATTGCAAAATTGAAAAATCATCTTCTGAACCATTTTTCAAAAGCTTGTATTGCAATCTCTTTTTTGCATGGATTTTTTTTGCTGCAAGCATGGGCAGCACCTCAAGCAAACACACCGGCGGCCGAAACAGCAGCTATTGCCCCCAAGCTATATGGAAGAATCGAGCAGCTTGTCAACGACAAGGGAGCAGCACTTCCTAAAAGACTTCAGAAGCTCACACCAATACTTGATCAATCCCAAACAAATCCTGAGCTGCCATTTAGCGGCAAACAGGTTAAGTCTTTTCCCGTGGAATGGGAAGGCACCTGGAAAGGCGACGTCAAAGTTTTAATTCGAGAAAGTACCGCTGCAGCCTGGCTTGCACAACCGGCCTCAGCCTATCGCGCCAATCAATTTTTCCGTCCCGGTGAAAAACTCTCACTGCTGTGCCGCTTTTCTCGCGACGGTGATAAACTCAATTTGAGCCCGCCGACAGTGCAGGCAAAATTCAAACACGCCGAAGATTTGATTCAAGCCGTACTTGTAAAAGCCGGAGAGGAATTCAATCTTCCGGGCAGCACACAGAGTGTCGGTTTATCTGATCTGGGTCAAAAAACAATTCCTTTCTGGCGTGTTGAAAGTTTTTCCTTCGGCAAAAGATACGGACAGAGCACAGGCGGAAACTTCGTGGACAGCGATGTTCTTTCCAATCAACTCCAAGAGCTCAGTACTGGGACAATTGAGCAAGATCTTTTCACATCAGGCACGACTCGAAGTCTATACGGCGATCCGTCAGCAGTGTCATCCTATGATGAGTCCGTAGTGAGATTCAGCCGTGTGGACAGCGAGCATCTTTATGTAAAACTGGCCTATGTCAGTTATCAGGCGGATGGCTTTTGCCTAAACAAATGCATCCTTGAAGGCACACTGCAAAGAGAGGGCGATTGAATTGCGCAGCTCTCTTTTTGCCTTGCTTTCGGCTACATATTTCATTTTCAACACACCCCTGCTTGCGGCCGACCAAATTCAGGCAGATCTTTTGACTGCGGCACGCTCGAAATATGATCTTGGAGACTATAAAAAGACTGTCAAAGATTGCACGGCCTGGCTGGAGCAAAATCATGACGACAGCGAAGTCCGGCGCTTGCGCGGTAAAGCATACTTAGCCGAGGGGGAGCTGGATAAAGCCATTGAAGATTTCAGTAAAGCCGGAGTCGCCCCCGGTCCACTGGAGGAAGCACAGCAAAACCAATCACATCTAAACCTGAATGACGACGACGAACTGGACTATCCTGATTGGCTTGAAGCACTGGTTATCATGTACGTAGCTAGAATCTCCGCAGAACAAGGTCAATTTGAAAGGTCCCTCAAACTCTGCGACCTGGCGCTGAGAAAAGCCGCTGTATTTCCGGAGTTGCTTGCTCTGAAAGCCAATATATTGATCAAGGAAAATCGCTTGTATGAAGCAGAGGAGCTTTATCGACAGGCCGTAAGCTATCGCCCGCAAGACTGGCATATGTGGATGGGCTACTCACAGGTGCTGGATAAGCAAGTCAAATTAACGCAGGCTCTCAATGCAGTAGAGCGGACGATGATCCTCATAAAAAGTCCTCCATATCAGGAACCGGAGCTGGACAAGCGCATGGACTTCCTCAATAGAGAAAGGGAATATCTTCAGACAAAACTCAGACGCTGAAACAAAAGAGCCGAGCAGCCCGTTGCGCACAACAGCCATATAATAAAGCGCCCGTCCGAGCAAGGGACGGGCGCATTTTGGTGGGCTATGATTGAGCCGCCACTAGTTCATAGCCACCGTAACCGGTGCGTCGAGCTGCAGGTTAAACTCTTGCCCTTGCACCATCGTAACCTCGCTGCCTCGGCGCACAAGCAGGCTCTCAGCAAGACCTACTCCCGAACCGATAGCCGCCCCAGACCAGGCACCACGACCAACGCCGTGACCTCCGGCAGCGATTGCCCCCACAGCAACACCCATGGCCGATCCGGCTCCTGCACCAACAGCAGTGGCAACAAGAGACTTCTTAACTTTCGACATGGCGGTTTCACCGCGGAAGGTATCATTATCCTTATCGTTGTATTTTCCAACACTGCCGCTAATATGAGCAGTCAGCGGGGTTTCAACTCCATTGGGAGTTCTAAGTGAAGTAAACTTGATTCCAAGTTTGCCGGAACGTCCGAAGAAAGCACCGTTGGCGGCATCGCTGACGGTTCCTGTAATTGTGGATCCGGCTGGAATTACACCATTTGCAAGAACAATGTCCTGACTGGTTTTTGCAATGACAATGTCACCGGCTTTAGCGACCTGGCTACTCAATGAAGTAGCAAGCTTTACAGGAATCATCATTCCGGCTGGAACATAAGAAACACGCCCCTGATAAACAGACGGATTTGCAGGATATGCATTCTGACTTACTTGCCCATAGGCGGGACTGTTGTAGGCGTACGCGGCGGGCGTGTTGGAGCTGTAACTTGAGCCCGTGGAAACCGGCTGCCATCCATATGATTGACTGTTGGCGCTTTGCAGAGCCGGCACAGTGTCGCTTGCAAGATTCGGCTGATAAGAAGGAGCAGCGGAAGCAACTGTGCTTGGCTGATATGCCGGAGCATTATCCGGGCTGCTTGAATCACTGACATAATCGCTTGTATCTGATTTGCCGGTTAACTGGGCTATGTAAGCGTCGACACTTGATTGATTAGCCAACGCAGACTTAAGAGCAGTTGCCCACTTCTGTGCAAGAATCGAAGGCGTGCTGCCTGCAGCCTTGGCTGTGGCATTGTCTACGGTAGTCAGATAATAGCCGCCCAGAGTAATAACCGGCAGGCCTTTCACATAGGTTATTTTGACCGCAGATGGACCGTGGCTGGCTGAAGCCACCAGCGAGTTATCGATATTGTGTTGAATTTTATCGGCACGGTCGGATGACGAGGCAATTGGACCGCTGATGCTAAACACTGGACTTCCAGCTACGCGAACTTTGTTGTCGGCGGCTGAGGCGGGCAGCATTGCGCAAATCGAAACCTGACCGAGAGCAATAACTAAAGCCAGGGATTTGCGGATTCCTCTCGAGTTAACGGACGATTTCATGGCGGTGAACCTCATTTGATTAATTAGGAAAGACGACAGAAGCTACAAAACCAGCGGAACAGGTCCTCACTGCTTTTCGGGTTTTCGCTCATTTCAGAACTTATGTGTTTAGTGACGCCCTGAGCCGGATCCTGTTCCCGGAAGCTTTGTTAACTGACTGTAAGGTCGTTTCTTGTTCATTTATAGGTAATTGGAAGCTTCTGCACTCGGCATCTGCTATTGACAGTCGCGCCGACAAAATTCTATAAAGGCAGATGACACTATTGATTCAGAAGAAACCTTGGCCGAATTCGACCTACGCATGATTGAAAAGCGACCTGAGCATAAGGCGGGTCTGGCAATCATGATGCTTCTCTTTCCCGTCTGGGGGCTGGCCATACCGGGCATTGTCGTTTTGTACATAGTCCTTTTGCTCAAACTCCCGGCAAATGTGAACATTGCAGCCGCTCTTGGATTTCTTGCCTGCCTCAGCTTGATTACTATGGGCTCCGGACTGCTTGCATTTTTATTTGAAGACAAGCTGATCAGAATAAGCAAACAAGGACTCTGCTTCCCTCTGGCTTACCTGAGCAGCATGAATTTCCGCTTGCAGAGAAGCTGGGACGATCTTGCTCGAATCAAGCTTAACTGGAAGCGCGGCGAAACGTTTCAAAACGACGAGCATCTTACGCTCTTTTTCAAAAGCGGCGGCAACGCCGTGTTGCAGTTAAAGCGCTTCGAGAAAGATGAACTGGAACAGTTTTTGATTGCATTTGAATCATGCGCGAGCAATTGCGTCAGAGACGCCGAGCTTGACGACTTTGAATACGCCTTGCAGTCCGGCAATCGCGGCGAACTGGCCAGCTATACACAGATATGGGAGAAATCTTTAGCAAACAAATTCTCCGGAGCAACCTTTGCTCCCCTTGAGCCGGGAAGCAAAATTCAGGAAGGACGCTACCATATTCTCAGACAACTGGGCTTTGGCGGTTTTGCCGCTGTTTACCTGGCGCGCAGTCATGACGGCCGGAATATAGTTCTGAAAGAATCGGTTTTTCCTGATAACGAAGAAGTCACAAGCAAAGCAGAAGAGCTCTTTCGCCGAGAAGCAAGCTTACTGAGCAAGCTGAACCATAAGAATCTGGCCAGGGTCTACGACTATTTCATTGAAAATGGTCGCCATTACATGAGTCTGGAATATCTGGAAGGAGTAGACCTTGGCCGGGTCATCTTAAGAGATGGTCGGCAAAGCGAGGAAATGGTGCTGCAATGGGCAAGTGACTTAGCTGAAACACTTGCCTATTTGCATGGTCAGGCTTCGCCGATAGTTCATCGGGATCTGAGCCCTGAGAATATTTTGCTCCGGTCAAACGAAAGCATCGCATTAATAGATTTCGGAGCAGCAAAAGAAATAGCCGGTACTTTCACCGGAACAATCATCGGCAAACAAGCATACATAGCACCAGAACAGTTTCGCGCCAAACCCAGCCCCAAGAGCGACATTTACTCTCTGGGTAAAAGCTTGCATTATTTGTTGACGGCAAAGCTGCCTGAGGCACTTTCAGTGTCTTCACCGCGATCTCTGGGAGTTTCCATTTCAGAGGAATTTGATGAGTTAATCAGGCGTTGCACTCATGAAGAGGAAGATAAAAGGCCGAATAGTCGAGAATTGCTTTTAGAAATCGAAACTTTGAAAAAATCACGAGCTCCGGCGGTAAGCGAAGCATGAGCGAAGTACAAGTACTAAACATCCATAAACCAAGCTTTGCCAGACGCTGGATTGAAGACTTCCTTTTTGAAAGACACTCGATAGCAGCTCGCATGCTCCTTCTAGCAATCGCAATTTTCTTTTTTGTTTACGGACCCCTGCCGGTCTTATGGCTTGTAGAATTTCTACCCGTGTCACAGCTGGGAAGCTCAGGAGCTTCCGTCTTCGCGCATCACGTTCTGCAGGGCACGGCAGCACTGCTTGCCGCACTAATCGGCTACCTTGCTTTTAGACCATGTCCCTACAGAATTATAGCGAACAGTCGTGGCATCAGAATGGTCTGGCAGAGCCTGTTTTTTCCTTTAGAAGGCCCCACTCTTGGATGGGATGAGATTGAAACAGTCGGCATCGAACGCCCAAAAGCAAGCGCAGACTCACGCACGTCGCTTCTATGTCTTCAATCAAAACAAAACAGCAAAGCTAGCATCAAAATTCCGCTGGCTAATCTGGAATCAGATGAAACCAGAGAGGAACTTTCCACACTCATAAAAACTCACTGCAAGCTCACTGCCATTGAACCCGGTGCTCTTGATGCAATTAAACCATCAAGGAATCTCAGCTTTACCGATATATGGCTGGATGCACTTTCTGCCCCTCCCGGCCGCGAGCGCCTGACACCATTGCTTGAAAACAGCAAACTCAAAAACAGATTCGAAATCAAGAAGCGACTGGGCGGAGGCGGACAAGCTACAGCCTATCTGGCCTTTGATTGCGAAAAATCAGAGCTTTTAGTTTTGAAAGAAACAATTTTGCCGGTCTACGCCGACTTGCACGCAAGAAAACAAGCTCTCGAAGCTTTCCATGCAGAAGCGCTCGCTCTTGAATCGGTCAAACACCCTCAAATAGTTAAGTATATTGATTCATTTGTCGAAGACCACCGCGCTTATTTAGTACTGGAATTTATTGAAGGCAAAACACTGCGCAAATTAATTAAAGAACAAGGACCTGTTCCGGAACGGGAGGCTATTCAAATGGCCTTGCAAATGTGCGAGCTTCTTGAAACATTGCACGGTCTTGAACCGCCCTTGATCCACCGCGACTTCACTCCGGATAACTTGATGGTAAATTCAAGCGGCAAACTTGTGCTTATAGATTTCGCCGTTGCAATCAACTCTGACGAAGAAAACGGCGAATCAGCAGGTAAGTTGGCATACATGGCACCCGAGCAATTCAATGGTAGTACCAACGAACTAACAGATCTATATTCGCTGGCCGGCACTATTCATTACGTACTCACGGCAGAAGATCCAATTGCACTTAAAGCCAGCAATCCCTCTTCAATCAATAGCGATATCTCTCAGGAATTAAATGACCTTATCGCGCAGGCAAGCGCTCAGGATTACAAAGATAGATTCACTTCAGTTTCAAAATTGAAGGATCAATTACTGCGCGCTTTTAAATCATCGAGTAGCGCCGGATAACGTGAATCGGTTTTTGCAAGTTCATCGGTCATCTTGTAAATCTCTCGACTGAGTTCTGGAAAATGCTTCTCTGACGACCATTTTGCAAATCGCAACAACTCATAAAACGTATTATCAATGCCCCACTGATTGTATTCAGGATCCAAGAGCTGTTCTAAATAGTTCCGGACCGCTCGCTCTGCCAGAACAGGCTTATCCAGAGCTATATAAATCTCAGCCTTTCTCTGAACCTGCAAGGACTCGGCTTTTGAGCTCTTGCTTCCATGCTGGAAACTTTGGGCTTCATTAAAATAGGCCTCACCCTTAGCAAAGTCACCTCGCTCCAAATAAATAACCCCTAGAACCAGATTAGCTCTCGACTTTTCCTTTCCTGCAAAGCTGTCAAAATCATCGATATTCTGAAAAGATCTTATTTCTTTGCCTTCCCGTTTTGCAAGCAATGAGTTATCCACCAAACTCAGGCACCGCTGCGCGTAGCGCTCAGCTTCAGCTTTTTTGCCAAGATCAAGATAGATCTCAGACAGAATACATAACGGTCTGGCCGCGTTAGTAACATAATCTCCTGCTGCATATTCACAACAGTTTAGAGCAGACTCCTCAGAGGCAAGCTGTTCGGAAATTGGTCGCTTTAGTTCACGTTGAAGCACTGCAATGAATTCATATGCAGCAAAACGCAAATTGCTTTTGTTTATGAGCTCGGGCAAGAGTTCTTTGGTCTTTCGCAAAATTTCCCGGCGTCCTTCCATTGCTTTTTCGTCTGTCGATTCCCGTATTTGCCGCCAGTCACCGAACAAAATGCTCAATCTGACTCTGACTGGTTTTGCAATGGCTGTCGATACAGGCTTCCTTCCGCTATTCAAATCACTCTGTCTATCTCCACTCTTTCGATAATAAATGCCGATGCCGATTAGCAACAAAACAAGCAGACAACCCAAAATCATATTTTTCAGATTCTTTGAGGCGTCTGCCTTGGACGCTTCAGTAACTAAACTCAACTCAAGCGAACCAGAGGCGAAAATTTCATCCAGTTCCTTTTTGATCTCTAAAGCCTCAGCAATTCGCTTGTTTTTATCGCGTTCAAGACAGCGAGCAATTAGATAGCTGAGCCTTCCCAGCTCCTCCGAATCAGTTCGAAATTTGAGTGCAGCGGCGTCCTCATTTAGATGCCTGTAAATTGTTGCTGCCGGAGCATCAGCCGAAAGAGGAGCCTCACCGCTGATACATTCATACATGATGCAGCCTAGAGAAAATATATCTGAAAGTTTGTCACCACGCTCACCACGGCATTGCTCGGGGCTCATATAACGCACGGTACCGACATAATTTTTCGGCAGTGTCATGGTGTCTCCTGAATGAACGGAAGAGTCTAAAAGCGCTACGCCGAAATCAATTATTTTTGCAAGCTGCTTTCCGTCCTGGTCAAGCGTTTGAATTATATTGCCGGGTTTGAGATCTCTGTGCACGACATCCTGCTTATGAATCTCTGCCAGCGCCTGACATAGCTGAGAACTCAATTCATAGAATCGTTTTGATTCCAGGCGACCAAAGCGCTCCAACTCCTGAGCCAGTGTCTCGCCCGACAAAAGTTCCATCACATAATATGGACTTCCTTGCTCTGTAATTCCAAAGCTCAATATCTGCACGATGTTTGGATGCTTCAACTGAGCCAGCGCCTTTGCCTCGAGCAGGAAGCGCTCTTTGTAAAAATCGCTCAAACTGTCCAGATTCAATACTTTTATGGCAACATTACGGGACAGCAAAGAATCGTGAGCCCGATACAAGAAACCGGAGCTGCCCTTCGAAATAATTTCATGCACTTCAAATCTGGCTGGAATCCCCGGGATAGCAGCGAGCCGGTCTGCTTGATGCTGCTCAGATTTCTGATTTTGACTCATCAGTAGCGCTCACAATGCAAATGAACAGCCTCGACAAATATTCAGAGCTTAAAATGCAGTCCGATGATAACACAGTAAAACATTTCACTTCAGGTTCTCAATGACAACCAGATCCCACCATGGACCGCTTGTCTTATCCAGAGTTGCAGCCCAATACCACTCGGAGGGCTCAGTCCAAGAAGAGCCATGCTCATCATATATCCGTTCAAGAATTCTATATTTCCTGCCGTTTTTTACTGCTATGAACGAGCTATAGCGATTTCCGAGTATTGAAACAAGTGGTCCGTGCTCTATGCTGAAACCCATCCCCTTATAACAATCGCTGCTTGGATGCAGTTGCCGACTTTCGGTATGAATCCATCTCATAATATATTTGCGGCTGCCATCGCTAAACACTTTAATCTTCCCCGGAAAAGATTCAGCAAATTTATCGCGTGTTTCGTTGCTTTCCAGGACTCTGACTTCAGCGCCATTGATTTTCAGCGGCCAGCGAGGTTCAGCTTCCAGCGCTGTTCCGGCAGGCTCCTTCAAACAGAGAGGTACGATTGCAGCCAGCGCAGAAAGAAGCATGCTCAAGAGAAGCACCTTATTTGAACCGGCATTGCTTTTCGCCATGATTCTTGGAATTACATTATCCGGATCTTTCAGCTTCGGCGCGCTTTTCTTCTCTAAGTTTTGCAAATAGCCGGAAAGAAAGGCAATACCCAGAGCAACCAGAACAAAAACACTTAGCCCGGTCAGAAGGTGAATGATTGGCTCCTCTTTCACAATAGACTCCGGCATAACGGCTGACTGAAAACTGAAGATTGTCAACGCCGAGACTCTCAATACATTGGCGAACAATATCAAAATCAGAGCTGCAAACGACAGCATTGTCGAGCTTATCAAATTCAAACGTCTCAAACACATGCATAAGCAAGCCAGAAAAGCCGATGACCAGAGCATGTTAACTCCGCTACAAGGCGCGTCGACCGAAACCAGCTTAGCTCCGAGCATCAGCATCGTTCCGTCCTGCACAACCGGAATCGATGCTAAATTGAGCAACTGTCTCGACGCGGCGGTTATAAACATTCTCAGCGGATAACTTACGAAAAAATTCAAAGAAGGCAGCACTGGTAATGCCAGTAAAAACAACCCTAAAACTCCCAATTTAGAGGGCATTCGAAAACTCATAGAAAGTAAAAAGAAAAGGCTCAAAACCATCAGCAAAGCCTGAATCAAATGCGGCAGATATATCAAAGATACTATGTAGAATAAGAGCGAAAGAATTAAAGCCGCAGAATAGAACCTGTAAGCCCGCACTGATTGCGTCGAAGAAGCTTCTTTCGATTCTAGAAAATACAAAAATATTATTGCTGCAATCGAAAGCAGTCCCCACGGCTCGTCACTAGCATCGAAAGTTCTGGAAATATACCATCGCCATACAGGCCAGAAGCCGCAAGAAATAAGAACAATGGCAAAAACCTTCAGCGTGCGCACTTTGATTTCAGCACTCTTTGTTTCCAGGCTATCAATGCTGCAACAAACATTGAAATCAAGATCAACATATTCAAAGGCGGCTCAGGCTTGGTGGCAATATCCATAATGTTGTTCGAATTAGTATCGATTGGAATGGGAGCAACACTGGGGGCATCAGTTAAGACCTGAGCGCTCTGTTCTTTCGAGCTGCCGGCGGAAGACTTATTTGCAGTAGCTGAATTAAGCTCAGCTTTAGCTCCGGAGATCGCTGCTGTGGCAGTAGGGGCAGCTTCCCCAGCCGAGCTTGCCTTCAATTTATCATGAGCGGCAGTAGAATCTAAGGAAACACTTTCATCTCTTTCTGAAGTCGATTCAGTTTGCACAGTCCAGTCAGTCGGCAAGACAACGATTGCAGAAGTAAGAGGAGTGACAATATGATAGCCTTGAGCAATTTTGCCGTTTAATGCATTTTCCCTCTCATCACCAAGTCTCTGGAGTATCCAGTCATTGGCACAAAGCTGGCTTAAGAAAGTGGGCGCGTTAATCTGCTCTGCAGTTTTTGCCGCGATAAACTTACGCTCAATTTCAAAAACATCCTTGCGTCCGGCCAGTTGTAAAAATACCGATTCCAGGTCCGACCTCAAGCCGTAAACATGGGAAATCGATTTTACCGATGGGCTCTTGTCCAGACTCTTAATCAGCTTGTTAGGACCCATGGCGGCCTGATACTCATATAGCGTCGATTTTGCCGAAAGTGGACGCCATAGCTCGTCCATTTTCAATTTGCCGATTTCCACCGCTTGCGGTCCATGCAACCAGACAATGTTTGAACCTTGCTTTAAATCCACGGAGTTGAAAGCAAGAGCTAAGGCCGCAGCATTATCCTGACCTCCCACACAGGCGGAGTCCGCAATACGCGCAAGAGCATTTTTCCAGACTGAGCTATCTGTGCGAACATGCTCCGCAACAAGAATCGGCTCATCGGAGGCCCAAACCAAAGTCGCATCGGAAAACACTATCTGAGATAAGCCATCTAAGAGTTCTTTTATAGATTTTTCCATACTCGCCGAGCCGTCAAGCACAACTACAAGAGGCTTCTCTTTCAGTCGACTTTTGCGAATTATCTGAGCCCCGCGAGTCGATGCGTTGTATGGATTCTCAGAAAGAAAAGCTTGCTTATTCTTGTCACGGCTATACTCGGAAAAGGGCGGGGCGTCAAAACCATCAAGTACATAATCCGGTCCCATAAATAACTGCGCGTTGCTGAATTTTCTTGCAGATCTAGCCGACTTTACCTGCAAAAGAGAAACATCGCTTGATGTTTTGGCGAGTTGAACGAGCTTCACTTCAGTTTGGCAGGCAAGTTCAAAGTTGCGCTCAATCAGCGACGGCAGCGTGCAGAGAGCTTTGTTCTCTGATTCTATTTCCATGGGCGCATCGATTTGCACACAGAGATCAAGACTCCCGTTTATTGCAGGCGCCTGTATAAGTACGCGCCCCGGGCCTGCAGTCGCAACGAGTAAACCGGTTTGCTGATTGTTTGCCTGTTTTACATATTGCGTGCGAGCCTGGCTGCGGGCTTGAAAGCTTGCATCAAGCCTCTTACCGTCAACAATCAACCAGCAATCGGAGATGACGGCTCCGGGCGGCAGCTGAAGTTCAGTTCTTAACTCGCGGCTGCCATAAGCCTCCTTGCTGAATTTCATTGTCCAAACCAGATGCTCGACTGCCGCATCGGGATCAACCTGACCGCCGATATTCGACTGAACGAGCTTCAGCCCTTTTACCACACCACCGACAATTTCTCCGGCGAAATCCTGGTCATTGCCTTGATACCAGTAATAATCATCGTCGCTGAATGGAAAAATCTCTGCGAAGTTCCCCTGTGGACGGGGAAATGAATTGAAGGATCTTCCGGTAGCCCGGTAGAACAACTCTCGCTTAAAGTTGCTGCGCCTGGGGTCGGAATTATAGTAGTAGTAGTCATAAAGGCGTGGTTCGATACCGCCGAAAAGAGATACTGCATAAGAACCAATATTTAAGAAGTTGCGACGCTCATCAAGACCATAGCAAGCTCGCAGCATGCTGTTCGTATTGCCGAAGGCTCTCAGCAGGAGTAGATCTTTCGCTGCATTTGCAGGATTTCTGTAGATCTGCTCGTTACAAGCTCTGGTCAGTCCCTCCGAAAATCCAAGGGCTCCGCAAAGTAAAAGAAGAATTGAGGCGCAAATATCCAGCGGTAATGCAGTGGCTCCAAATTCTTTCATTCGCGCGGTAATTTTCCGGCGCATTTTGAGCATGACGCAGAATGAAAAAAACGGCGCAAACACCAGCAAGCCAATACCCATAGCAACTATAAAAGCCAGGCCAAGGGGCGCTAAAGGCAAAAAGGCGATTGCATAAAGGAGCGAAACACAAACAGCAAAGCCGTTTAAAATACTTGCATATCGAAGTACCGCAAGTGAACCCTTTTTATAAACAGAGAGCGAGAAAATATTGGAAAGAGGAACGAGAGCCACCAGAAAGCTAAAGAAAGGCGTAGGAATGGGATTGAAATAGATGAGCGCACAGAAGTGCAAGTAACTCTCGATCACAAGACAGGCCATCGGACCCAAAATGCCTAAGAACACCATTAAGACTTCGAATTTGGAGGGACCTTCAACCTCGAATTTGGAGAATCGACTTTCCGACATCTGAAACTGCTTCCATTGCAATTGAAACTCCTATCAGACTAGCACCTCAGGCCGAAGCCGCGCAAATTAAGCCCAAGTTCTTGCTTCCCGGTGATTAAGAACGATAGCTCAGGAACGCCTCAAAGGCAGCAGGACCCCAATTAAAACAATCGCTATTCCGACCCAGACTTGCGGCGTCAATACAACCCTCTTTTCGAAAAACATATCCATCAGCAAAGCCAGTATCGGCAATACGAACTGCAATGTTGAAATAGCCATCAAACTCATATGGCGAAGCATATAAAGATAAAGCAAGAAAGCAAGAATTGAACTCATCACTGCCATATAAACCAGAGCACTGAATGGCGCAATAGCTGGTGGCCAAAGTACTGGCTTTTCACCGAATATGAAACTTGCGGCAAGCACCGGAATGAGCGTCGCGATCAAAAATATAATCGCAGAGCTTACAGGATGAAGCTTGGTACCTCTTCCCTTCAAGGATATATTGGAAAGACTTGCCATCAGAGCAGCAACCAAGGCAAGACCAATACCAAAAGCTTGATCGGCAGCTGCATGCATTCGATCATGACATACAAGCGCCAGCCCGCTAAAGGAAACACAGAAACCAATTACGGTTTGCTTGCGTACTTTCTCAATACCGCTGCAAATCGCAATCACTGCCACCATCAGCGGTGAAGTCGCCATGATTACCGAGGCCAGACCGCCGGAGATCGTCATCTCTGCCGTGTAAACAAAGCGCTGGTACAAACCATTCAAAAGTCCCGCCACCGAAATCCAAAAAAGTTCAGAGCGATTCGGTAGCCTCATCTTGCGCGCAAAGATCAACCAGAGCGGCGTGTATAGCAGCAGTGCCACAGCAAAACGTATAGCACCGGCAGAGTTAGGCGGATAACCATCACCCGGTTCAACGGAGATTCTCACTGCGTACCAGGTCGTCCCCCAGATCAAACAGCAAGTTGCATAGCAAAGAGCTACTAATACTCTTGTGCGCTTTTTGTCTTCAGGGCTCAGCTTCTTATCTGGCTCAAGAGCGTTTCCTCCGGCCTCGCTCTCAGCCTTAGAGCCGAGACTTAAACTGTCATCCTGAAACGCCATAAGAACTCTCATAAGCCACAATACCAAGACTAAGGCTTATGCAAGTCGAATTACAGGGTTTGGACCACAAATTTAACGCCAGTTAATGAATTAACGAATTACAGAACCGCCAAGGTCAGCAATATTTTGCTCCAGCTGCTTCAAATGAGCTCTGTATGTAGCATTGTGGTCATTCAGCCACATGCCGATGCTGTCGATAACCGGAGCTCGCATAAAAACCGTTTCCAGTTGCAAATGCCCATAGCTGCCTTTCCAGGCAATACGCATATCATCGGACTTCATGTTCATCATCAGATCGGTCAGATGTTTCGGAACGACGCATTTGTCATTGCTGCCCTGAATAACAAGAAGCGGCAGGTGGTCGCTCGTGTTGCGACTCCAGCTCACGGTTTTGTCCACGAATATATCTGTTGAAAGCAAATCTTTTAGAGAAAGCGACTTGACGATAAAAGGATCATCAATCATTTCATTGCAGACTTCAGGTCTCGATGACACAAGCTCCATAAAAAAGTTGTGCAGATTTACCTGATGACTGGGCGATACGATGGCCTTTACTCCAGCTTTGATGTCGCTGGGGCTGGCATACATTTTCGGATTTACACGCACCGCCGGAGCCGAAAGAATAACTCCATCTACCAGTTCAGGGTGCTCACCTGCAAGACGCATGCAAAAAGTACAGCCCAGGCTTTCACCCATTACTATCAATGGAACGCCGGGATATTTAGCTCTCACGGACTGCACTGTTTTAAGAATATCGGCGTAGCTAAGTTCGTGATTAACTTCGGTCCGCTCGCCTTTGGGTTTCAAGCTGCCATCGTCTTGAAATTTGCAGCGACCAAATCCGCGCATATCCACCGAAACGAAACCGGCGCCACTGACGGCCATAGTGCGGGCCAGAACACGATAACGGCGACCATGCAAAGTCAGCCCATGAATTCCGACAATTACGGCTTTCATGTTCCCGTCGGCAGGCATCCACTGATAAGTTGGTAGGCCGCCGGCCAGACTGAATTCACCGTCTTCACTGTATTTGTATTGAGCTGCAATTTCAGGCTTGATCTGCTCAATATACTGCGGCGGCATCGTGCTTTCCAGAGCCAGAGCCGGGCTTGTAATTGAAAGCGCGGCTAAAGCCGAAATTGAGAATTTTGTAAGTCGTCCAAACATCTCTTGACCACCGTTGTATGCAGAGCCTCTGCGGCTTCAAATCGAATTTACGAGCCCAAAGAATATCATGTCGATGCTTCTAACTCGAAAGCAAATGGCTTAAACCTAGCCAAGCTGTTAATTCAGAAGATGAATTAACTCAAGATTGTGCCGCTCTGAAGTGAAAGCTTGACATTGAATTCTTATCAAAAAGCTATGGCAGCAAATACTTTTCTCGGAAACAATGGTGCGTGACCTGCTGCCCAAGCATCGCCCAAACTGCAATATCGAAAGGATATGTCAATGACTGCAAAAACGAAACTGGAAGCTCACTTTTGCCGCGCACTTGCAGTTCTGCTGATCAGCAGCTCGATCACTTTGTTTGCTACAAATACGAAGGACACAATTGCCGCTGAAACAAGCGCGAACGCCGATGCTTTTGATGACGTACAGTCAAAAGCCTATGTATTGCAGATGGACGGCAAACATGCAGAAGCGCAAAAGCTGGTCGAAGATGCGCTCAAAAGCGAGAAAAAGGAAGCGCAAAGAGTGAAGCTTTCTTACCTTCTTGCCGCAATCGAACGCATGGAAGAAGACTACGGTCCGGCTATCAAACAATTGGAATTCGTATTAAATTCACCGGAAGCTAAAGGATCGCAAATGCAGCAAGCGCTAATTTACAAGCGCCTGGCCGACTGCTACTGGGGCGAAAGAAATGCAGCTATGGCAAGCAAGTACTACAATGCTTCGCTCCAAATGGCAAACTTCCTTCCGCCCAATCACATTTTGCGAGTTTCATTACTAGAGTCGCTTACAGGCACTAATGTCTTCCAAAAAAAATATGATGAAGCCGAAGTTCTAGCAAAGAAGCTAGTGGCTCTCACAAGTGAAAGAGCCAAGTCAAATCAAATTTCAGACATTGCCGATTTGTTTTGGGCTCGCATCCAACTAATGAGTATATTGCGCAGCCAGGGACCAGCAAAAGAGGCTGAGCGAAAAGCACTCTCCGGACAATTCCTAACACTTATCGACCAGCTCCTCAGCTTGCGCGCACAAATGGATGCAGAAGACAGATTGGGCGAATGGGAGGCCCTGAAGCAGGATTTCGAAAAAAACTACATCGCTCAATTCAATCCGGAATCACCGGCAGAATATCTCTGGCTGGTTAGTGAATTTAAAATGCGCACCATGCCGTTAATCAACTGGCCCTCCAAAGTTCCAAATCCGAAAGCGGCAATACTCTGCATCCACGGTCTCGGTCTTGAAAATCGTTCTTTCGACAACTTCGGTCATGAAATGCAGAAACGCGGCTACAGCGTCTACGCATTAGATGTAAGAGGTTTCGGTTCCTGGTTAACCACACAAGGACAAGAGGACCTCCATTTCAGTGAAACACTCAAAGATATCGGCTCCATGGTTAATCTCATAAAACAACGAGAGCACAATCTTCCAGTTTTCCTGCTCGGTGAATCCATGGGTGGTGCCATCGCATTAAGGGGTGCAGCCCTCTATGAAGACAGCCTGGCCGGAGTCATTTCATCCGTACCTTCGGCCGAGCGTTTTCAGGGCAAGCGCATGGGACTCTCAGTGGCAGCGCATCTGCTGGGGGGTGGAAAAAACAGACCATTCCGAGTAGGCGACATGGTCACAGCTCAGGCCACGAAGAATGAGGCCCTTGCTGAAAAATGGAAATCTGATGCAAAAGCAAAAATGGACATGTCGCCAAAAGAGCTGATCAAATTTGCAGTTTTCATGAGAAGCACAAAGGGTGAATGCGAAAAAATCAAAACTCTTCCAGTTTTTGTAATTCAAGGCTTGAAGGACAGGCTAGTCAAACCAGAGGGAACAGTGGCGCTCTTCGACGCAGTCCAGAGCGCAGACAAAAACTTATTCATCATCGGCACGGCGGAGCATCTCATTTTTGAGACGTTCGTACCTTCGCCGATGTTGCTCGACACACTCACGACCTGGATAGACGATCACGCCAGAGCACCACGAGTCCAACAATCGAAAGACGACTCGCTCGGAGTTAAATAATTTCCTAATGGGAAAAGTACTAATGAAATCATTGCTCACCTGAAATGCGGGGGCTATGATGCGCTCACCTGGCTCGGGGCTGAAACGCCTGGTGTTGTCTTGCAAAAAACTTGAAATCTGCTTTTGGCGGAGCAGTTTCAAGGCAAGACATTTCAGTCCAACTGCTGGGGGAATATTGGCAATGGAAAATTTACTGACTGCTTCGGGCAGAAAAGCTGAAAGCAAGACTCAGGCGGAGTGCGAAGGCAACGGCGATTATGGCTTGCCTAGCGATGTTTGGGATGAAATTCGAAAGGCCGGCGATAAGCTGTCTTCAACTCTCAATGAATTGAAAGCTAATCGAGACCTTCAAAAACTCTTGGATTCTCTGAGCCCACCGGTCAAAGCGCCAGACAAGAATCGAAATGACTGGACAATTACAATCGACTTCACTACAAACTTTGGCGATGGGCAAGGCGTAGAATCAGGATTAAAACTGCTGGAAGACTTTGCCCAAAAGACAAAGGGGAAGAGCTTGAGTATTGTCGCTCAGGCTGCAGTTCCGGAAACTGATGAATGGGACGATCTAGGACCAATCACGACTGCGAACACAAGCTATAGAATAGATCGATACATAGTCAAAAACGGCGAAATGAAATACATCGAAAGCGTGCCGTCAAAAGGTTATGCAGAAGACCTGAAAGCACTACTTCAATTCAGCCACAAGAATGAACCGTCAAAAAAATGTGCTTTGATTATGGATTCACACGGTTCCGGCAATGAGGGCTTAACCGGCGATACAGGAAAAGTAAGCGTCACGGATTTTGTAAAGGCTGTTCAAGATGGATTGAAAGGCAGCGGTCATAGCAAGCTGGATATGATCGACTTCGATAGTTGTTTGATGGCGCAAAACGGTGCTCTTTCAAGAATCAGACAACTTTCAGATCAAATAGTGGCATCTGCGCAAACAGAATCTATTTACAACGGTCAAAATTATCTAGACCCTATTGCCAGACTAATGGACAAACCTGACTCCGACGGATTTACTCTGGCGCGCGATATTGTTGCTCAAACCCATAAAGACATGGAGCTCTGGAAATTTGACGGATATGATCCGGCAGTTGAAACGCTGGCTCATTTCAACATGAAAAGATATGAAGGCTTTCAAAAAAGTCTCGATGAATTAGGAGAGCAATTAGTCACAACGATTGATGATCCTAAAAGTCGAAGCGTGGTTGAATCCGCCATAGACAGCTCAAGAAAATACGGACGAAGAAACTCATTAATGGGATTACTGCTCGGCGACAGCAAAAGTGGTCAGGTTAGAGTAGACCTAAAAGAGTTTAGCGAAAAACTCATTACAGCTGTGGACTGCGGTGAAATTAAAGATCCGGAGCGCACCCTGAAAGCTGCAGCACAAGACGTTCTCACGATGCGCAGCCGACTGGTTGACTCGTACCACGGAGACGGAGACTACACTCACGCCGGTGGGCTCTCGGTATTCTTACCTTCAAGACACTTGCGCAATATCGAAAAGGAAGCAGAACAAAATACTTCGGCAGGCAGAATCAAAGAGATTAGCTCAGCGAAATTTGACGACATAAACAAAGACATGAATTCACGCAGAGAATTCTTGAAAAAACTCAACACCGAGTTATTACTCATTCGCCCATTCTTGATTTTTCCAGGATTAGCAGGCGTGGAAAGAGAAAGAGCTGAGCTCGAAAAACACAGCATGGCATTCCAGAACGCAACAGACAACAAGTCGAGAGAAGAGGCTTACAAACAAATTCAAATCGCAGCTCTTGCCTTCGAAGCAAGTCCTGTTTGCAAAGACATATATAAATTAGAACTGAATAAAATGAGAGAAAACAGCGCCAAAATATACAAAGCGAATCTTGTAGATCCTTCCGATACCAACGGCTGGGCCAAGTTTCGACTAAAGCTCAAAGACAGCAAAACAGCTTCTCTGCCTTGACAAAAACTCGTCCGCTGCGAACAATCATTGTCGGTTCGCGCCTCTATTCGGCATTAGATATCCCGGAATCAGCAATCTAGCCTTAAGCTGCACCTGCGACGAGGGTAGTTAGCTCTGTGAGTTCGACAAGATGTTCTTCTATAAATCAGAAGGCGTCGTCGAATAAGCATCACACAACTTTCAAGTTCATTCCATTTCCGTGCAGGTTTGAATGCTATAGTTTTTTTCTTGATTAGAGCTATAACTGAGAAGTTCAACTTCTTTAGGGGCAAGATCATAATTTGCCGAGAAAGCTACGGCTGTTTTTTGTCGGCGCGATGTCTGCATTCTAAGTAATGTGCGCAAATGCTCGTGCAGTCTGCGAGTTGGCGGCAGCACAATAAAACATCTTCGCAAAGAAAGACGTTCCGGTCTGTTTGAATAAACATATTTAGAGCTGGACTCATTAACCACTCGTGCCTCTTGAGTGGGACTTACTCGATAATGCAAGTAGTCTTTGAAAAAGTCACTCAACCAGGCAGGCATAAAAGAACTAAACTTGAGTATTTCATCTAATTGAGTACCCGAGGTCTTTTGCAGGAGGAGATTGATTGCCGCAGAATCTAGAATTGCTTTTCCCAGATGAGTGATGGCCCTAATTAATTGACCAGATTTGGATTCGCCTAAGCTAAATTTACGGCTGCTTATTCTTTTGAATTGAATCATGATTCCCGAAAAGTGAAAAGAGCTACTGTTGCCATTTGTGGCAAAAAGACTTGCTTCAGTATTAGCCGCGGAAATTAAATCAAGCTTGATCGCGAGATTTTCAGCATGAGCAATCAGCTTTCTCCCGAATGACTCTGCTTTTGTTTCTGCAACTTCCAATACTGTGATGCGCTTCCGACGAAGCGAGCTGCAAAAAACACCTCGTGCGACTCTCCGAATCTCTTTGTTTTTGACTAACTGGTGGGTTGCATTATCTACGGCGGACCTTTTGCCAAGATTTAGCAGGTCACGAGTTGTGAATAGATTCTCTGTCGAGTGATTTGCGAGAAATTCTCTGATTTTTGTAATTGTCGGAATTGGCATAGCTCGACCTCCGTTTTAGATCTATTTTTTAAGACGAGTTCCCCTCCAAAAAAGTTCAAATGTTAAACCGTTCGATTCCTTAATTTAGAGAGTTCGATGAACTGTGCGGATTTCGACAATCCAGAGAAATTCTGTAAAAACTCTCTAGTCAAACTTACAAACAGAAATCTCCACTAAACGCACCTTTAAATTATAAGAGTTTCCATTTACCTGAATGCAAGGGAAGATAGGCGAGATCACCTTCTGATCAAAGTTCTCAATTCACTCTGAGAGCTTTGCAATCTTAGCCGGAAGGCACGGGTCTATAAAACCCGAGACAGTTAGAGATTTTCATGAGCAACTGGTCAGCCTGAGAACCCGCACCGAGTGAATTCCAAATATCTCTCAGTCGAGGTTTGTCTTTTCGAATCCACGCTTTCCATTTGACTGCTTTTGCGTCTTAAGCAATCGTCTCAAGCTTAGATTCTGCATTAGCCAATGCAGGTGAAGCCTCTTCCGCCGCATTCGTAGCATTGCACTTCACTTCCTGTATAACCCCTTCAGCAGTCTTGGTTGCGTTAGCGGCGTTAACCGCAAGAGCTGTGCCTTCGCCATCGAGCATCTCGGCATTCGCAGCTGTCGTCCCAGCACAGCCGCCGGTAGTTGCCACGTCGGCAGCCTCAGTACCAGCCTCAGCGACCGCCGCACCAGCCCCGGCAACACAGGCCGCGGACCCTGCAACTGCACAGGTGATCTCAAGCAAGCCAAGGGTCACATCCGTTGCAATCTCGAGTCCTTTATTGAAGTAGCCGATACATGAGTATCCTCAAACGGGTTGTGACTGCTCATCTCGTTACTGGCGTTCGCCACGGCGAGGTCCTTGGTAATACTCTACTTGAGCCGCAATAGCCATGATCTGCTTTTGCCTGTCGCTACCTACACTGTGATTGTTTTCGCTCATCACTTCGCGGACATCAGCGGCCAGGTGGCTATTGATCTCTTGGACCTGTTGCTGACTCAGGTAGCTTTCATTGCTTCCATTCACAAAAGTGGCATCGTCAGCCTTTCTAACCGCTGTCTCCGCCATATCGTATGTAATTCCATTACTATTCTCAACGGCTCTTCGCACTTGATTAGCAAGAGAGGCATCGGTTGTGATCGCCTCAGCAGACTCTAGGGCAATAGCGTATGCCGCCAGTTGATTCTTGCTCACGGTCACACGTTCGCTTTCCGGAACTGAATTTTGATTCTCATCATTGAGAATGCAGGCTCGTGGCCACACGTTAGGCTCGCAAGGTCAAGATGCCCGTTCGTAGAGACATGTCAACCCTGGACGGACAAAATGCCGGTCTTATCGCGAATCCTTAAGCAGGCAAAAACCCCTGGCCAGTTATTTCTCGACTTTCCAATCATGAGCGATAAATGTGGGTAATGCGTGATTATTGCAGGTCGAAGTTCAGCAGAACTTATTTACCTGAATGTTCAATTGAGATCATTGTGTTCTTTAAGGTAGTTAATTTCATCTCGGATCGCCACGCCTGTTCCGTAACCGATCCCACCCACACCTGACACTCCAGCTAAGCCGAGAGACATGTGTATTCCCATGCCTATGGGACCTGGTGTGGCCCGGCTGACAAAGAAATTTGTCAATCGGAAACTGTTTAATTCGGTTTGAGCCGCTGACAGCTCAGCTTCATACTGTGGAATCTGGGCTGCATCGGGAACCGTGTCATATGCAGCAGTGCCCAATTCTTGATAGCTCAGTTCTCTTGCACCGCTACTTGCACTGACCTGAACTACCCGAGCCCAGTCAATAGTGGCGTTGGACCATGACGAAATAGAGTCGAGCGGCGCAGTCATCCCCCTCAAAACAGCATTAGCTGCAGCATTCAAGCCGTCTGTGATTGAGATGGACGATATTTGAGCAGCAGCGTCAAAGGTTTGAATCATACCTTTCAAAAACGTATCGGCAACGGCATTGCTAACCTCGGAAAGAGCACCGGATATAGTGCTTGTTCCAGCGGTTTCAGCCGCAACTGTCGCTGCGGTCGTTCCCGCCTCAGCTGCAGCAACGGTAGGCTCTGCAGCGAAGAACGCCATTCCCGCACTTGCAATGCTTGCAACTCCCGCCAGCGCCGTCACCGCCGTTGAAGCCCAGAGTGTCCCAACAACGGCCTTTTCCAATGTAGGGTCTACATATTTCAACCCGGCCATCTCCTTACCCAGATTCCAGCTGCCAAGATCCTGCAGCGCGATATAATGCGCGTTTTCGTTCAGTGCGTTTGTAACACCGGTGTTGTCTTCGACACTCTGAACGATTGAATTCAGAATTGACTCTCGTGACTGAAGTACAAAACTTGAATCAAGGTTATTTAGATGAAAGGTGTTCATGATGGACGCAGCGTCCTGAGCCACCAGGGGATCAACCTGAGTAGGCGAAATGAAGGTTTCATGAGAGTTTGCCGTGTCAATATCTGTGTAAATAGCCTCTTCAACTAAGCCGAGGGTTAAACCATGAGTGTTCTCATATGCTCTAACAACATCCGTTACCAGCTCCGAAGTATTCAGGTTAGCGGCAAATGATTTGATCTCCGTAGCTTCCTGAGACAGGTCCTGCGCCACATGCTGACCGCCGATTATTGTGTTGTAGGGAATATTAGTCTCCACATAATTTATCTCTGCTTCTGCTGTAGCAAAGGCTTCTGTTGCTTTAGTGACACCAGATTCCTGCTCTACAATTTTAATTGCATTTTCGGTCATTTCCTGTATGGATCCAGTATTTGGATTTGTTATTACCTGTTCAACTTCAGCTTTGATCTGCGCAGCACTTAGGTTCGGGTCGTGGAGATTAAACACCTGAACCTGCTGGTCAGCAGCTTCGATGTATTCAGTCGCCATCTTTGATGCAATCGCGCCCGATAAACCGGAGATCTGCTCAACCTGCTCAATTTCCTGAGAAATAGCCAAGTGCCTCAAAGCCTGTCCTTGGTCATTTTGATTGACTGCACTAATGTCTGCAGCTAAGTCAGAGGCAGTCGGCGCGGTCCCTTGTATGTAATTCTTGGCCCAGGCTGCCTGTATTTCCAGGTCTTCAAGCATCCCGAATTCCTGACGAGCCAATGTGACACCACTCTGATTTTCAACTTGTACTATTATCTTTGCCGCCTCTGATTGATTCAATTCACCGGAGTTTGCGTAACTGATCGCCATAGCCTCAACCGCCGAAACCTGTTCTGGGGTCTCCTGCGCACCACTATAAAATCCAGTCTGAGAAGCCTTTTCAGTATCGGAGGAAATAGCCTCATTGATGGCCGTTACCTGTTTTCCAAGAACTATGTTGTCTTGAGTCTCCACTGCATTGATGATCGCCGCTCCATCGGAGCTGGAGATAAGCACATTTTGCTCAATCACAGATACTGCGGCACTGCTGACTTGCTGGTCTAATTGCTGCTTGCTCAGGTTAGAACCTGAAAGATGATATTGAGCATAGTCGGACTCAACGGTCTGTTCCATACTGGAAAGAAGTGCAGAATCGCCGACAGAGAGATTGACCGCCGCTTGCTTTAGTTCGGAAGAGGTAATGTTGCCGTACGAAAGGCTCTCGGTGTATGGCGTAGAGCCTGGATTTGCCTCGGTTTGTTCTAGGAACTTCTCACTCACATTCGCCATGAACTGTTGCTCTCCCGCATAGGTGAGCGTGTGTTGAGATTCTTCCAGAGTACAGAGAAGCTTTGCTCCATCTTTCACGATAAGTGCATCAGGATCGCCTGCTATGCCCTGGTTAGCCGATTCCAGTTCAGAAACTATTGCTTGCACCTGTCCAAGGATAGCTTGACCGGAAGCTGTGGACTGATGCATCTCAAGCCCTGCCGTGACACTTCCGCTAGAGCCCGTGGTGGTCGGGTCGCTGGCAGCGGCAGCGGCTTGCGAAGCCTCATGTTGAAGCCAAGCTTGCTCAATCTGATGCCCGAAGCCCTGCAGCTCAGGTATTCCTTCGCCTTGTGGAATCTGGGAATTCAGGTTTGATTCCCAGGCAGAAACGAATTCTTTGACCCCGTGCGCGTTGAGCATAACATCATTTTCCAGCATATCGCTATCAAGCTGATTTATACTGGCTTTGATCTCACCTTCGGGCAGATCGGCCCCGTAGGCTTGAGCGTTAGCCTCTCCCTGCTCATAGGCATTCTCAAGCTCTCCTTTGAGCCACTTGCTTTGATCTGCTATCAAACCACCGGCGTTGGCGTTGTCACCCAGGGCAATCTGCCCCCTCTGTCCGACGACGCCCAGGCCCACCCAGCGGGCCTGCCCGCCAACGATATCAGCCATCGACTCGTCCGTAACATCCTCGACCACTTCGAGGTCCTGAAAAATCGAATCTCCATTCGAATTCTCAGAGTTTTTATGATGTTTCTTCATTGTTATCCCCAAGGAAATATGGATGTCCAGACAAATACTTAGATGCCCAGGCAGAGCAGTAATTTATCAACTATGAACGACATTCGTGAGGATTTCGTGGAGAACCTTGACATCGCCGAGGGGCTTCATTTCTGAAAATGAAATGGACTCAAAATCATCCAAAGACTCCGTTAAGAAAAGACCAGCCCATGTCCTATTTTGTATCAAAGTCAGTGGACTAATCTCAGAGAGAGGAAAAAGAAAAAAGAACAGGCAGAGGTGAATTGCCTGTCCGGGATGCGCTCAAGAACGGCTTGAACGCAAAACTATATTTAGAACTCAGCGGTGTCTGTGTCCTCCGTTGAAAACTCTGTTCATAATACCGAGTCCGATACCAACCCCTGCACCAGTCACGATACCTTCAACAAATTTTTCGCCTGCAGACGGTCTTTGAGGCTCAACTACGACCACCTCAGGAGCGGGCATGGGAACAGGCGGCGGTACAGGTACAGGGTAACGAGCATCGTTATAGTTGGGAGGCAGAATCTGCCAGAATTCCTTACCGTCCTGCGCTCGAGAAATAAGCATGTCTGCTCCGGCACCTTTACGGTCAAAATTGCTTACCATATTTATAAATTCGTGCTGCGCTCGGGGGTCGTTCTGAAGTTGCCACAAATCGCGGCGCATCGATTCCTGCGCACCTTGAAGATCATTGTGATCCAGCTTATGTGCAACGTTTTTCGCCTCACGCTGCCATGACGGATCTTCATGCAAATCGCTCATCCCGATAACCTCCGGATCATTTACCCAACCCATGAACTCTGATTCTCGCCTGGGTGAATTCTAAGCTTGGACCACTGGCAAAATCTCGGCAAGAATCTGGCAGAAACTTGGCAAGCCGCCGTATTACTCCCAAAGCTGCCTTCAGCCCAGATTCTTAGATCTCATCTACGCGCGGAATCATCAGCCGCAATTTATCCGAAGCTTTTTTGCAGCCGGCCGTGTATAACATGGACCATTCACATTCCATTTCGCTCTTCGTTCCGGCTTTACACTTTATCCGGTCGGAAGGGAGCTCGGGATTCTTGCCCTCAGCCACGGCTTTTAAGTAAAGAGCCGGCAGAAATGAGGCAGCTGTTTCAAAAGATTGCCCTTTCAAAGCCTTGTCGCATAGCTCTATACAGGTCTTCTTATTATCCTTACAAAACTCGTATTGAGCAGCCCAGAGATAGATAAATGCGCGTTTTTCCGGATCTCTTTGATATTTTTCACTAAAATCAAGAGCATCGTAACAAATCCGATCTGGAAATTCTCCCTTCAGAGCCATTCGCTTGTATTCGGCATTGTAACTAGGTCTTGCTCTAAACCAACTCAGTTCCATTCTTGTCAGTTCTTCAAATTGTGCGGGTTTACTTTTACTCTGGTCCAGGAATTTCAAATAGAGCTGCTCAGCAGCTAAAGTCTTTTCCTGCCAGATGTATGAGCGCAAAAGATATTCTCGAACGTCATCCCTGGTCTCTCTGGAAAAATCAGCTTTCTGCTCCATCGATGCAAGTTCTTCGCAAATTTTTCGCCATTTTTTATCATCATTCTTCTTGTGATAAATTTCTGCCGCATCCAGCATAAATTTGACCCGATTCTCAGCAGACCACTCCTTGTTGGCAACAATAAGATTGAGTAGAGCTTGCTCACGATCGATTTGCGCACTTGCTTGCAAGTATGAAAGAACAGCTCTTGATAGTGCAAGCATATTTGCTTCTGAATTCTTGTTCCTATGAAAACTCGATGCTTTCGAAAGACTTGCAAGCAATGCAGTTTCGGCACTTTCAAAATTACCCAATCGGGCAAAGCAAAGCGCCTCTTCGGCCAAAGCACCGGAACTATCCATTTTGTTTGCAGCACACAAAAACTCGACTCTTTTTGCGATTCGCAGTATCTTCTCACAGTCAGAGACCTTATCGACGCGCAGTTGAATTTGATCTAACTGCTGTTTGAGATCCTCAATAAAGAAATCCTGCGTTTTGGGGTCGACAAGCCCGCTATCCATACAATCAAGATATCGCTCTAGAAGCAAAATTGAACGCGCCTGCTCAGGGCTCTGACCAACAAAGCCTATCAACCCGACTATTAATTTAGCCTGGTCGACGGTACTCGGTTTTTTCAAAGCAGAAGTTTTAGACCAAACAGAAAAAATAAGTTCTTTTAGTTTCTTATCGTTCAAAAGCGAGGCTTGAACATAGGCATCAAAAAGAATAGGCAATCTTTTCGAATCCAGGACCGATTCAGAAGCACAGGCATTTACAGCCCGGGTGAGCGCAAGTAACTGCTGCTGCCGATCAGGCACAGAGCTTAAGTGTTGCATATTATATTCAGCTATGTAGTCCTGAGGAAAATCTTGCTCAAAAGTCTTGAAGCCATTTTGCTTGTACCAGGCTCTCGCAAACTCAGGATCATGCAGACGCTCAATAGCAGATTCCAGCCTGGAGGCAGCATCCGACTCGGACTGCAAGAGCTTTAGCTCAGCTAAGTTTCCCAAATATTGCTTGATCAAGCTTAAGCGAGATGCACTGAATAGTGCATTACCTTTTTGAAGCCGCAGTCTAAGATCGTTCAATAATTTTTCAGCAAAATCCGTATCATTATTTTTAATTGCAAAACGACATAATCTCAATTCCTGTCGCAGTAGTTTTTGTTCGGCAACGCTTCTGTAGCAAGGACTGGCCGAAGCCTCTGCGCTTGCATGTTTCAAGCGCTGCAAAGCGCTAAGAGTCGATTTTGACTTGTAGGACGATAGAAAAATCGACTCTTCGATCAAATCGAGGTTAGGAAAACGAGTAGATTGAGAAAGTTCACTATATTTGAGAGCTTTTCTCAAAAGCAGCGGCTCTTTAAGCGGGCCGGCTTTGAAGTCTGCAGCATAAAGTTCTCTCATTCGCGAATAAAACGAGCGACAATACCACGGCGTATTCACAAGCCAGATCAAAAAACAAACCAGCAAAAACTGAACGAAAATGAGCAGCCCGAAAAGCAGGCTTGAATTATTGCTCTGCGCTACGGAACTCAATTAATGGACCTCCAAATAATTCATTCCACACTTAGCTGATATTAATAACTTGTTTTGAAAAAACTGCAGCAAATTCAAGGCTCTGCAAGGCAAATAGCTGCAGGACCTCCATCACTTTTGTTTGAGAACTCAGTCCAATAAGGACTCATGACCGAGTCGGAGCTGCCGTCAATAGATTGAAGCTGCTTCTGCCGTGGCAAGAATCCACTAAGTTTATGCAGGGAAACTGCCGGCTCAAAAATGACCTTTTTTCAACGAGTCATTATCTTGCTTTCCACGCCAATACTGGCGCAGTTCATTTTTGTGCTGGTTCTGCTCGGTGTTTATCGGACAGTCGAGGAAATAACTTACAAGGATCTTGAATATCGAAATCAGACCGCAGAGATCATGAATATCAGCATTCTTTGCTATAAGGCTACCGGACTTTTAGCCACTTACGCTTTTACTCAAAATGAGAAACTGTTACCGGCGTTCGATCAAATTAACGATAAGCTCTCCCGAAAAACCGAAAATCTCTCGATACTTGCTACGAAAGACAGCTCTCGTTCACTCACTGAAACCAGACTCAACCTCACAAAAACACTGAAACATCTCAACGAAATGAGAGAACTGCTCAATGTCAAAGCCCGGCAGTTCAATAATAAAGCACTGCTTGCCGGTGAATTGCACAAAGATCTCGAATCTTCCCTGAGCAGTCTCGACCAATTGATAGCAGAGCGCTCACGAGCGGGCGCTTCAGACAGCAAAGATATAGAAAAGAGTCACTGGCTGATCATCACGGCGGTGCTGGGCGGCTTTGCAGCCAACATGTTGATGTCGGCAATATTGCTTGCTGTTTTCGCCAAAGACTTCGCATCGAGATTCAGCGTGATTATCGACAATACAAGCCGCTTATCGCAGGGACAGGAACTGAACGAAGCAATTGTCGGCAAAGACGAGCTGGCCAATCTGGACAGAGTCTTTCACGACATGAATCGCTCACTTAAGGAAACCGAAGAGCGCAAAGAGCAGCTTGTTTCAATGGTCAGCCACGACTTGCGTAATCCGCTAACAGCGCTCAGCATCTCGCTGGATTCCATGACCATGGGTCAGTTCGGCGATCTGGAAAAAGGGCTGGAACTAAGGATCAATAACTCAAGACGGGTAGTAAAACGTCTAAGTATGCTGGTAAACGACATTCTGGATATGGAAAAATTACGCTCGGGCAAATTGAATCTCACTTTAACTCTGGTCGACATGCAGGAAGTAGTTAATGATTCAATCAGCGAACTGGAGTCGATTGCAGCTGTTGCGAATGTAGACATAAAATCAAATCTTGAGGGAGTTCTGGTCGTGGCAGACCGTGAAAGAATCACGCAGATCATCATAAACCTGCTTGGAAATGCTCTAAAATTCAGTCCTAAAGGCTCCGAAATTAAAATCAGCGCTGAGCCTGAAGGTGATTTCACCCGTATTAAAATTCGAGATCAAGGACCGGGAGTGCCGGAATCTTATAGAGAAAGCATCTTTTTGCCTTTCGAACAGGTGCCTGACGACAAGCGCCCCAAAAAAGGCAGCACCGGTCTTGGACTGCCAATCTGCAAAATGCTTGTGGAATTACACGGCGGCAAAATCGGTGTGAGCGGCGAAGAGCAGGGCAGTAGTTTCTGGTTCACTTTAAGATCGGCAGAACTCGAGGCAATCTGAGAAAAGGACTATGGCAAAGATACTTATAGTAGATGACAACGACGAAACCCGCGCTGCAATCAAAGATCTCTTGCTGCAAGAAAGGCACAATGCCGACGAGGTATCCACAGCCATAGAAGCCTGGGACTTCATAGAGACTTATGACTATGACCTTTTGATTTTCGACTGGGAAATGCCCAAAATGAGCGGGGTGGAGCTTTTGCAGAAGTACAGAGCCTCCGGCGGCAAGACACCTGTAATCATGCTCACTGGTCGAAACAGCACTCCAGACAAAATTAGCGGACTGGATTTCGGTGCAGACAACTATGTGACAAAACCATTTGAAAGCGAAGTCCTGCTCTCCTTAATCAGAGCGACCCTAAGACGCAGTCCCGAGCCCGAACTCAAAACTATTAAATGCGGAGACCTGGACTTAAATCCTGAATCAAGTCAGGTCAGCTGCGGCTCAAACACGGCCACACTTTCAAGCAAGGAGGCAGTGGTTTTGAGGCTCTTGCTTGAAAACTCACAACGACTAATAAGCCACGAAGAAATCAAAGCCTGCGGCTGGTCTGATGCTCCGGACACAGCATCAGGCACAATTAGAGTTTTTCTGACCGGACTCAGGGAAAAGCTGACTAAACTGGGTTCAAAGCTGCAAATTCTCAATGTGCGCGGCTACGGATACCAGATTAAGTTCTAAGCCCGTTTTAGACTTTCACATTCGCCTAACGTTTGCCTCCTATTATCTTTTCACTGGGTAATGAATTCGCGCATCGAAGCAAGACATGGCGGGCAGCATGTCCTGACCGATGCTGAGGCAGGGAAAATGAAGAATCAAGCTAAACTTCGCAAAGTCAACAAGCTCAACCGCAACACTAAAGGTCAGGCTCTTGTGGAATCAGCCGCCGCCATGCTTGTGGTCAGCATTTTCTTTGTTGCGCTGGCAGCTTTTGCAGTCAACACTTTTAGCTATATGGTCTACGGCTCCAAAATCCAGGTAATTGCAAATGCCGTTGCCAGACAGGTCAGCAATCGCACCTACTGGCTGGGCGCTTTAAGACCGCAGTTTCAGCGCAGCGGCAAAGGGCTTGAATCACAGAAAGAGAAAGCCAATGAATATGCCAAAAAGCTGGGCGAAATCTATGGATTGCCGGTGACACCGATTGTGACTTTCCCCGATGCACCGGACGAATCAGTTGAAGGCGTTGCTTTTACACCGGTTACAGTTTCAATGGCTGAAATTCCACTGCCTTTTCAATTCAGCAAGCTTTTCCCTCAATTCTTGAGCGTTTCGGCAACAGGTATTGCCTCAGAGCAGGTTGACGCACCGCCCGGATTCATCAGAATGGGCTTCAAGCTCATCGATCCCTCCACATCAAACCCGGCCGTGACCGATGCTACTCAGGTTGTTATTTTGCCGGCTTACGGCTTCCAAACCGACTTCGGAGGAGTTCAAAACCTGGGCGGAACACAGAACAACAATGATGTTGTCGGCAATCAGCCTGATGCAGCTCAGTGTCTCTGGGCCGGCGTCAACGGCCAGCTTCGCTCAAACGCGCCTTATATCTCAGGTCCGGACAAGCAACAAATACTCAGCTTTAACTAAGCTTGCAAGCGAAATCCGGAACGCAAATCCGGATTTTGACTTTCACAGCTAACTAACGTTGAGCTCCTATTATTAGTCCAGTGGGAAATGGCACAGTGCCTGAGCGACAGGCAAGCTGGAGAGAAGAATATGCAAAGCAAGTCTAAAAAAAGAAACAGTCGTCAACGCTCTAAAGCCGGTCTAACTCTTGCCGGAACAGCCGCAGGCATGCTGACCTTCACAATTGTCTTTGTGCTGATTACAGTACTCGGCGTCAACTCTTACGCTTATGTCGAATACAGCCAGAAACTTCAAACGGTTGCAGAAGAAGTTGCAAAACGCGTAAACGGTCAAAATTATTTCCTGGGAGCCAAAAGACCGAAATTTCAAACAAGCGGCACAAAAGCCGAAAAAACTGCAGCTCTGGCAGCAACGACAGCAAAAGCTTTTGCGACTGCCATGGGCATACCGTCGAGCGCGGACATCGAGGTTGAAATAAAATCTGCAGATGCAGATCTGACTAAGGTTGAAATTACAGCCACAAATGTTCCACTGCCATACGACCTTGCCGGTGTGCTGCCAAAAATCGTCGAGCTCAAAGCAACCGGTGTTTCAACAGACGCATCCGAAGCACCTCCGGCATTCATCAGACTTGGTTTCAAACTTATAGACCCTTCAAGCTCGAACCCGGCTGTTACTGATGCAACACAGGTTGTGATGCTGCCTGCATACGGATTCCAGACCGATTTTGGCGGAGTTCAAAACCTGGGTGGAACTCAAAACAACAACGATGTCGTCGGAAATCAACCTAACGCCGAAAAGTGCCTCTGGGCAGGTGTTAATGCATCACCAGATCCCTTGAGATCAAATGCGCCCTATATCAGCGGTCCGAACAATCAACAAATACTTACTTTCAATTAAAACTTTCCTGCCCAGCCCACGAAAGCGAAAAGCCGGACTCTGCCCAGAGTCTGGCTTTTTGTTTTTTATCTGTTAGGATTCATAAGTTCAAAGAGGAAAAGACGCATGTTCATCAAAGACGAGATGACGGAAAAAGATCAGCTTTCGCTGATGTTTCAGGCTCTTGAATATGCGCGCAATGGAGTTGTCATTACAGATCCGCAAAAGGATGACAACCCGATCATTTATACAAACCCGGCTTTCACTGATATAACAGGCTATTCAGCCGATGAGATTCTGGGAAAGAACTGCCGCTTTTTGCAAGGAAATGACAAATCGCAATTAGAACTTGAAGCTTTGCGGCAGGCAATTCGTGAAAGGCTGCCAATCACAACGGTGCTTCGAAATTACAAAAAAGACGGCGCTCGCTTTTACAATGAACTGACAGTCTCCCCGGTCTACAATCAAAACAATAAACTAATCGCATTTGTGGGCATCCAAAATGACGTTACGGCCAGAATAGAAGCAGAACAGCGGATTTCCGATTTCTATTCAATCGTCTCTCACGAGTTGCGCACCCCGATTACAAAAATCAAAAGCTCGCTTTCAGTTATCGCCGACGGCGAAGCTGGTCCTATAAATTCAACAGTAGCGCGTTTTGTTGAAATTTCCCGTAACTCAGCCGACAGTCTCTGGCACTTGATTGAAAACATTCTAGATTTCAAGAAATTGGAATCAGGCAAATTTCGTCTACTCAAACAAAAACTTTTACTTTCAGATCTGGTCGAGAATGTTGTGGCAGACTTCAGTCCGGTGTCAAGCCAGTCTTCAATCAGCCTCAGCTGTAAATCAGACGACCGCTCTTACGTTTATGCAGACGGACAAAGGTTGGTGCAGGTTCTTGAAAATTTACTGAGCAATGCAGTCAAGTTTTCACCGGCTGAGAGCTCGGTCCTGGTGCGAATATGCAGGAGTGAAAATAAAAGCGCGCGAGTTGAAGTAACGGACAACGGACCCGGCATCTCCGCTGAAGACAAAGCCAAGCTTTTCGAAAAATTCCAACAATTAGAATCCCCAGATCGCCGAATGCGCGGCGGGACCGGACTGGGACTGGCTGTTTGCAAAGCCATCATTGAAGCTCATCAAGGCAGAATCGGCGTCGAAAGCCAGACAAAGCAGGGCAGTACCTTTTGGTTTGAATTGCCTCTTTACCCTTAAAAGCGCTTCCGGCCGGACGTTCACGCTTGGTTCACCTTAGCTTTGTAAGCTTACCCTTGTGGAGAGCCGGGTTTTGCAGTTCTGCACTTGGGGCTCCCTAAATAAGCGGTATGGCTGTAAAATGACCCTGGAATTAGGCAAAGATCAGGAAGTTGCAATGGCGAAAGTCTTGCTGGTAGACGACGATCTGGACATGTCGGAAGTGATCAGACACACTCTTGTGAGTCGTGGTTTCACTGTGCAAACAGCCCCAGATGGGGCTTCAGCCCTAGATATGCTGAGAGTAAACAAGTACGATGTGATTGTGCTCGATTGGATGATGCCGGGGGTCAGTGGTGTTGATGTTTGCAGGCGCCTGAGGTCTGCCGGGAACAAAACGCCGATTCTGATGCTTACCTGTTTGACCTCAGCCGACGACAAAGAAACCGGTCTAGATGCCGGAGCTGATGATTATTTGAGCAAGCCCTTTGAAAACAAGGAACTGGCTGCCCGCCTCAGGGCACTGCTCAGGCGTCCGCCTGATTACACCGGAACGGTTCTGCAAGCCGGAGATATCACACTCGACCCCCTGACCCAGAAGGTATGCCGGGGCGGCAAGGAATTGAGTGTCAGACCAATGGTGACAAAGCTGCTTGAGTTCCTGCTCAGGCATCCCAATCAATTTTTCACGGCTGAAGCTCTGCTTGAAAGAGTCTGGCATGACGACTCCCTGGCATCGCTGGATACAATCAGGTCGCATATAAAGCTCCTGAGACGATCTATAGACCTGGAGGGGCAAGCTTCAATCATCAAAACCGAGCGCAATAAAGGTTACCGGCTCGAAGTTCCGGCGTCCGAATAAAGCTCGCGCCGTCTTATAATTCGTCAATTTAGAAAGAGCGCGCCTTAAATTCGAGGCAGCAAGACTGAGTCTGGGAAGAATAAAGTAGCATTCCGGAACTGAGTAACTTGCAATGGCTGATCTAAGCGAGCTGCAAAAGCAAAAGAATCTGGCCTTTCAGCTGGTTTTATACAGCCTGATTGCAGCAGGCCTGCTCACAGCGGCCTACGAACTGAAAGCGCTGCTTGTTTGTGTGGTTTTTGCCCTGACAATAGCAGCTGCAATTTCTCCGGTTGCCGAAGCCGCAGAATCAAAAAAAATTCCGCGAATCGTGACGATCTTAGCTATTTATTTAGCTGTAATTGTCCTTTATGTACTGCTTGCTTTCTCAATTGCACCGGAGCTGCATCATCAAGCGCACAAACTCTTCCACAGATTTCCCGAATATCTGGAGAAACTGAGCGGCTGGTATGAAAAGGCAATGAATCTTGCCGGCAGCCGCGGCGAGTTTAGGATCAGCGCATCGGATGCAAGAGAGCTTTCAGTGAAATTGCTCCGGCAAACTATGGGTATGACTGCCGGACTGCTCGGTTTGCTTGCCAACACCATATTCGTATTGTTTCTGGCAGCCTACTTTGTAGTCGAAGCAAAATCCATCTGGTCAAGTATTCTAAAATGGTTACCCGCAAAAGCAGCCGCTCGCTTTGCACCACTGATAGTACCACTGGAAGCTCGACTGGGCGGCTATGTGCGCGGGCAAATCCTTGTTTCATTTTTTGTTTCGGCATTTCTAATTGTCGGCTTCAGCATTATAAGACTGGACGATGCGTTAATACTCGGCATATTGGCCGGTTTGCTGAACATGGTCCCTTATGTGGGCTCCATGATTGCTACGGCACTTGCCATTGTAGTTTCCTTCAATCAAGATCCGGTCATGGTCCTGGCAGTTCTTGCGGTTTATGGAATTGAGCAATGGCTGGAAAGTTCATTTATGGTGCCCCATCTGCTTGGCAAAGAAGTTGACTTGCATCCACTGATCGTAATGTTTTCAATCATTGCCGGAGCTTCTTTAATGGGCATCGCCGGAGCTCTGATGAGCGTACCGCTTGCCTCCGTGGCGATTTTGCTGGCAGAGGAGTTTTACTTGAAACCAATGCATCAAAGCGCCGAAACTCTGCCTGAAGAAGGCGACAGCAAGCCTGCCTGAGACCAGAAGCAGAGCTCAGAAGGCTGCTACTCAGAAATAAGATTACTTTTTGCATTGAAAGACTGCAAAACAGTTAATAGCCTGCTTGCCTTGGTGGATAATTAAAGCCTGTTGGAAATTTAAATCCGGCAGCAATAAAGGCGGGAAATAAACATGTTGAGCCTGGAAAAAATTCTTTTGCAAACTGGACTTTTGTCTTTCTTGCTGCTCTCAAATGCTTTTGCAGGCATCGAAGTTCAAGCCAGGGACAGCGGCAAGAAGCAAAATATCAGCACAAATTCGGAGGAGCCAAAAATGGCGGAGATTTACACGTTCAAAGCCAAAGCCCTTGATGGCAGCGAGATCGATTTCAGCAAATTCAAAGGCGACGTTCTGTTAATTGTCAACACAGCCAGCGCCTGCGGCTACACACCTCAATATGCAGGACTGGAAGAGCTGAATAAAAAATTCGCCGACAAGGGTCTGAAAGTTCTAGGTTTTCCCTGCAATCAATTTGGTCAGCAAGAACCAGGTCAAAGCCATGAGATTGCCAGCTTCTGCAAGAAAAACTACGGTGTTGATTTCCAGATGTTTGAAAAAATCGACGTCAACGGCAACAACGCGCACCCGCTCTACAAATACCTCACAGGCGCCGAAAACGGCAATGCACAAGCGATCAAATGGAACTTCACCAAGTTTCTCGTTGATCGTCATGGCAAAGTAGTGAAGAGATACGAGTCCGGGACCAAACCGGAAGATATTGCTGCAGACATCGAAAAGCAACTTTAATTTCCTGGAGTCCCAATAATTTATAATGAAACGAGCTGCTTGCCTTCATTATAAATTGGGGTGTCCAATTGTTCGAGAATTTTGATGTACGCCTGCTGGCGCCCATAGCGACTTGTCTTGCGATCACAGTGACAATTATCCTCTGGGTGCTCAATCAGAAACGAAAAGAACTGAGCTTTCAAATAGTCAAGCGCCAATCGCTTTTCATGCTGAAAGGCGAAGCAAAAAAACATTTGAGAGTTTATTTTGCTGACAACCTCGTGGAAGACCTGCAGATCATCGTTGTAAAAGTGATGAATACAGGACATCTACCAATTAATTCCGGTGAATACCAGGGCAAATTAAGTATCAACACAGGTCCGGGCTCAACAGTCCTAATGGGTTCGGTGATTGAATCAAATCCGGCCGATCTTGACGAGCGAAACCCGCAAAAAGGTGCGGACAATTCAATAATTGAGGGCTTGCAAGCAGACCGCTTATTTCTGCGGCCTCTATTGCTGAATGCAGGCGATTCATACTGCATTCAGCTGATTGCCAAAAATATCTCAGGAAGAATTTCGCTGAGCGGACATATTCAGGGCATTAAATCAATTATTGAACGCAAAGAAAAAGCAATAATGCCTGTGGTTTTGATGCAAATCGGTGCACTGATCATGGCCGGCTCGATGCTGATTGTTGATCCTCGTTCTTTAATGCCATTCCAGCTTGAGGACGTATTGCCTTATTTGCTTTTGTTTTTGCTTGGTTATGTCTTTTTGTCTGCAGGAATGATCTTACCTTCCAAAGTCGAAGATTCCTAAAAACGCCGGTTCATATGCTTCTACACAGGAGTTACTTATGCAAGTTGGAATGAGAATAGGCTCCCTTGGAACCGGTGCCGAGTTTTTGTCAAATCTTGTGTTCTAGGAATTTTAGGCAGCCTCCTTTTCTTGTTTGATACCATCAACAAATTTGA
>JAIEPM010000470.1 GCA_019748395.1 Candidatus Obscuribacterales bacterium | reverse complement strand
AGGCAGTTCATAGAAGGTAGGTGTCGATTCGTATTTCGACATGATATAGATTTCCTGATTGATCACAGGCTGCGGTCCATGTATCCAGAGAAGCGCGGAATCTTTAGTCTCACCAGCCAGTCCGGCGGCTTTGACTACGGCTTCAAGATTGTCCTGCCCGCCGATGAAATTAAATTCCTCAATCTTCGGAACTACAGAGAAAAGAGATTGGGCTTGCGCAGCTCTGGATTTTTTCTGCATTTCCTGAGAGGCAATTATTACCTTTGTCGGAATGTTTGCAGGCAATGCCGAAAGAGCTTTGCGAATTTCTCCCTTATATTGCTTCATGGTTTCGGAGCCATCGATTACGACCACCAGCTGCTTTGGAGCAGGTGCTGCAACTCGTTTGATGTCCTCGAGCACATATTCAGGTTTTATAGTAATAACTCTGGCCTTGATTTGTTTTTTCTTCTCGGCTTTATGTCCTTTTAGAATTTTATTGAAGTCTTCAAGCTGTGTTTTCACTCCTCTGCTGCCGTCAATCATCAAAACGACTTGATTCAGTTCTTCCTTTTCCTCCTGCTTGCGCTTCTCTTCTTTTTCTCGTTCACGAATTACCCTGAGGCGCTCTTTTTCAACGGCATCTTCATGTTTTAATGTCATAGCAAGCTTGTCCAGCACTGCGTAAGGCTTACCGATTTGCTCACGCCGTGCAGTAACTACAAGAGGCGAGTTCTCGAGTTGATCGCTGCTGAGTGTACCGGAAATGGTCCTTTCGCCGCCGGGAATAGAGCCGCTCTCCAGTCCTTTGACGCTGCTTGTAAGAGCAGTTTTAGCTCTTAATCTAAGCGAGTGTTCGCCATCGAGATCAAAATTGCTGGCGATAAGTTGTGGTGTTACAAGTGATGCCTGACCATCGGCTTCAGACTTCAACGGCACAACCATGCTTACGCGGACTTTCATTTCCTCTTCCGCAGGAACGGGGTAGCAATGAAGCAAAACTCTACCGCGCCCGAGATCCGTAATCATAGCCGGAGTGTCGCCACCGGCACTGATACTGGCGGCACCTTCTATTTTGCCCGACGCTACAAACTCCGCATCCGATGACTCGCCTTTTCGCCAGAGAGTCAATCCGGTGACTGCGGCACCGACCGGCAGACCTATTTCAGCTCGCATTTCTTCCTGGTATGAATTGGCGTTTTTAACAACGAAAGTCCAATTCAGCGTCGAAGTCAGAGTATTTGCATGTATGACTCCATCCAGATTTGAACGAGTCAAACCAAAATGAGGTATTTTGTCGCCGACCACATGACGGCTCAAATAATCATCGGACATGGATGCTAGATCCTCAGCTTTCTCATCACGGAAACTGTACGGCGTTCCGGTTAAAGTAAAGTAGAGTTGATGTTGCGCACTGCTTTTAATAGGAAAGAACAATCCCGGCAAACCAGCCGCACGAGAATCCGAACATTCCATGCGCATTTCTCGCTCCGGATTCAATTGGCGCAACCAGGCGAGTCCCTGTTTGCGCGTCTGGTCATCTTTTGCGACAGCATTAAACTGAGCAAGCCGAATGCACCATGGGCGGAATTCTGCAGCTCCAAAAGCCAGAATTGCCAGAAGCATTCCGGTGACGGCTTGAATGCTGACTTTCAGCCTGCTGCTTTGCAGTTCCCAACTCAATCTCAATCTGTTTGCCAGGTAGGCGGAAATTAATCCGGAAAGCAAGCTCAATCCTGCAAGACCAGTAAAGCCTGCGCTAAAGTCGGAACCGATTGCATCGGCCAGGCCTTCATGACTGCCGAAAAGCGCCGCAAAACAGATTCCCGAAACAACAAGTGCCGTACCTATCCCGGCGCCGAGAGCCATCACAAGCCATCGGGACAGATTCACTCTTTGCTTACAAATAGCATGCCAAACCAGATAATTAACTACAGGCATAGCCGCCAGAAGCAAGAATTCAACGGCTGCCTCGAGCGGATGATGCAACATTACAAGAGTCACCCTTTTGGGAGTGGATAGCACTCCGCAAGCAATAACTAAGGCAGGCAGGAGTATTCCGAAAAGGCTGACGGCTAGTCCCTGCAGGCCAAAAGACAGCTTGAAACGCTTCTTCGCTTTTGGAATCTCGCTATGCCAATTGCTTTCTGCAGTTTCAGCCTCATCAAGCCCTGCTGAGTCGGCTTGCGACTTTTGGCTGTTCTCGACAAAATCGATATTTTCATCAAGCTCAGATTTGCTTGAACTTTTCTCTGGTTCTGAACTTGAATCATCTAGAGTTTTTTTGTTCTTAGGCCCGCTTCGAGTTTTTCGGCGCGAGTTCTGCTTTTTATTTTTCCGGTTTTTATTAAGAAAGGGCAATTTGAAAAACAGAGTTCCGGATTCTTGGTCATCCTCGTCGGCATTCTCATCGCTTTCCCTAAAAGATTGAGTATGTTCTTGCGGAGTCCTATATGAATGCTGAGGATAAGGATAATTATTTACCGGATAGGGATAATGCGGCGCTGCATGTTGCATCGCCGCATCCATCCAGGGCATGCGCAGTTGAGCCAGAGCAGCGCAGCAGGCACAAGCTTGCAGCGGACCTCCCTCGGCGCAACCGCCCTTGCCGTTATGATTCTCTTCGGTGCTGGGCTGCATATTTTCTACTCCATAAATAGACAAAAAAAATGGACATACTAAATTCGCCTCGGTCCGGACTGCCATCGAATGGAGAGCAGCCTGGAGCGCAAGGCCTGAATAATTTCAATACGAGCTCAAATTCTCGATAAAGCCATCATAACTAAAGCTCAATATCTTTGTAATTCATCGAAGGTCATCGATAAGCCCATCCGCCAGTGTCAAATGTCACCGACTTTGTGATTAAAGTCATGTCAAGCCCGGCTAAAACAGAAAAGCTCCGTCGTTTACCTTAGCTATACAAGCAAAATCTTTGACTGCTAAGCTCTAGAAAGTGAATTTGAACGCACCACCCACAGTGGCATCAGATAAACGGAAAAACAAATGAGCACGCAGACGCCCGCATGACAACCGAGAAAAGAAGAGCTTTCCAAGCGATACATATCAGACAAATGTGGAACAAGTTAACTAGCGATTCGTTGCATAATAGGAAGTTCCAGAGATTGAAGTTCTAAAGGGCAATTGATACGCAGCTCAAAAGTCCCCGGAAACAAGGCACAAACTATATCTATGAAAAACGCATTCATTCCTAAAGCTACCTCGGTCTTGATTTCCGGGCTGCTTGTAAGTGGACTGCAATTGACGAAAGCAAGTGCAAATGATCTCATTGCAAGTCAAAGTGCTGCGACAATTAATGCGGCAAACACAAGTAAAGCAGTTGAAGGAAAATCTGCCCTTGACGACAAAGCTGCAGCTTCAGTCACAGAGGAAAGCGAGTTTGAAGAGCCGGAAGAGGCAGCCAACTGGACGGCGATTCACGGCAACTTGAACCGCAGCGGTCAGAGCAAAGCAGCCGCAATGGTGCGAATCGAGCCGGGCACGAGCCGCCTGCTTGAAGCAAGTATAGACATTTCCGACGGCGACCCTGTTATTAATTCACAAATCAAACTTTTAACCGACGATGCTCTTTCAAAAAATTCCAAAATGAAAGACGCAAAGGCCGCATTTGAAAGATACAGCACGGTCAGTTCGCAAAGTGCGGCAAAGAGCCGTGATGCACTGAATATATTGATCGCTTATCGAGGCTTTGCAAGCTCGAAAGAAGCAGGAGATATTCTTTTAGACGAGAAACTCAGGCTAAACGGACTGCCCGCCTCGGAGCTGGCCATGCAGAAAGAGCTTGACAGCACAAACTCCGCTGTTGTGGAGAACCTCATGCAAATCGCCATGGGACTTGGATTGAAAGACGTGAACAGTCAAACTGAAGTGGTGGCAGGCGGATTCAAAAACTTGAGCGCACTGGTTGGCGCCGAAGCCGCGCAAAACTCGGTTGATACATTGGCCAGCTGGCACAAGCGCCTGCGCATGCCGGAGAAAGTATATAAAACCTCAATCTGGTCACCAGCTGAACAGCAAGAAAAACTTCGCATCATTCAGGAAGCGGCATTAAATCGCGATCCATTTATAAGTAAAGTCACAGGCAAAATGCACAAGTACAACAAGAAAAGCAAGGTGTCCATGGCGGCAGGCCATGTCATCGAAGGTGGGCTTGGAGTTGCTTGTCTGGTACCAAGCGCCATCGGTCCGGCTGCACAAATTGCGCTCACAGGGTTCGAAATGGCCACCGGCGGCTCGGAAGAGAATAAACTCTTGAAACAGATCTATCTCTCAAAAAGACTTGAAAGCCGAACCTTGCTTATCAAAGAGAAAGCAGCGCTGGCTCTGCAAAACTATCAAATGGGCATGATGACCAAAAATCCCGCCCTTCTCACTTTTGCAGAATCACTTGTAGCTCAAATGGCCGGTGACGAAGTGGTCCGAAAAGTATTCGGTCAAACTCTTGCAGATTTGAAACTTGAGCTTAAATCAGCCTCGCTGGGCAACGGTTCTAACACAATCAGCAAATAAAGAGAGCAAATCTAGTTCTTTTTGATCCGCCCTTTTACGCTTGGCACTGAAACAGCTGCCGTGCTTCTAGAAATGGCTTTGCGTTCGACATCGAGCTGACGGTGCTCTTCTTTCAAGCGGCCGAATTCTTCGGCTAAGGCCTGTTCTTTTAAAGCCAACTTGGACTTAGCCATAACTTCGCCGTCAATAATTCCACGTTCGGCGATTGACTTTTGCAAGCGTGCTTCAGTTTTAGCAAGATCCATTTCCGCTTGCGCAACACGCTCGGCCTGAGCTTTCACTTTATTTTGTGCACCAAGAGCCTCCACAACAGAGCTGTCGATTTGCAAACATATATGCGGCGGCTCAATGTTCTTCATATGAAACTGGTCACAATGCAATTCCAGCTCTTTTTTCATTTTCTCAAAAGCCGCCAGACTGGCTTTGCAATGTCCATAATTCTGCCTTACTTGCTGAGTATGCATGTTATAGAGCTTGACGTGCTTGGCAAAATCAGCGAGATCAAGTTTATATTGCTTGCGTGCATCCGAAAGAGCCTTTCCGCTTAAAAGTGGAGCGTGCAATTGCAAGTTCTTTTGATACTGATGCGCCTGTCCCTGCAATTTTTTTGCTTCGCTGACAGACTCCTCAGCCTGGGCAATGAAAAGATTCGATTCTTTCAAGAATTCTCTATTTTCAGCAAGAATCCGCTCAGCTTGCTTTATACGCTCGGGATTCGTATCCACCGCCAGCCCGGTTCCACGCTTTGCAGGAAGATAATTCAGAGTGGACGATTCTCCTGAGCATTTGACTGAGATTCTTTTATCTTGAGAGAAGGCGGCTTCCCTAGTCATTAAAAACGAGCAGGAAATAAAAAGTCCGCTCAAAGCCAATAGATTTCCAGCTTCTTTCAAATTCACTTCCTGACTCTCCTTTGATCTGCAGCGGGGACACTTGTTCTTCCCCTGAGCGAAGTTCCTGTTTTTTTACTCAAAAGCTTTTTATTGCTTGGCTGCTTGCCGGCCGCAGCTCTTGAATTTTTCACCGACTTGCCGGAAGCTCGAGATATTTTAGCCGACTTGATTGAAGCTGCGCTTGCCTTTAATTCAAAGGGAGCCTCTCTTGGGATGTAAGTTGGTGCCAGGTTATAAGTTTCATCACCATAATAGCGTGCATGCAAGGTGGTTCCAAAAGCTCGAAGCTTCGCATCTCCGGGAAGCAGTTTTGCAGTCAAAAGTGATTTTAGATTATTAGCCGATTCATAAGTATAAGTCGAGCGCAAAGCCGCATCCTGTCGAGCTCTTGCCACCTGAGTCATGGCGTCTGTGCGAACATAAGATTGCTTCAAAGCCATCTCATTGCTGAAGCCGTCACGATTTAAAGAATTGGCGAAACTATATGCCGAGCTCTGCTTTGCAGCAACAATGCTGCCGACAAAATTTTGCTGCCGGGCAGCATCCTTATTGGCGCTGGAATTTACAAGTGAAAGCGTTTTCTGCACGGTTTTCAGGTTGTCCTTTGGACCACGCTTGCGAACTTCCTCATCTCCCATCAAAGTAATTAAGCAATGCTTGGCATAACGTCCATAATTACCGAAAGGATCAAGCTCGTAAGCAGCTCTCATCGCATCGATGGCCGAGCGCCTCTGATTCAACTGCAAAAGCGTCACTCCAAGATATACATGAATGCGCGACATGCCCGGAGCTAGATATAAAGCATCATTGAAATCATCTTCGGCATTATGAAAGCGATGGCGATTGTAATTGTCTATGCCGTCGTTTATGACAGACAGGAGCCCTCTGGGTTTATCGGAAATTGCTTTTTGAGAGGCACCGGCGGGCAGGTCCTCGCTGCTCCTAGTTTTGATAAAAACCTTGTAGAGCTTATCTATTCGCGCATTCGCTTCTCCTCGAGTTTCAGCCCCAAAAACAAATTTTTCAAGCCTTAAAATGCGGTCCGAACTGCTGTCGCTTGAATAAACTCGACTGAAAAATTTTTCTTCCAGCTCTTTTAAACGACTAAGTTCACCGGGCTCTGTTCTGCTCTCATCAGTCGGCAAGCCAGATAAAGACGAATTGTTTTGCGTTGCAGTTTCAAGCTCAATTTTGGAAGCAGTTGAATTTGCAGGGTCCTCCGCAGACTCAAGCGCCCCGGCAGTCCGGCAAAAGAAAACTGCGCAAAAACAGCCGATCCAAAGCCTCAGACGGTCTTTCCTGAGATGCATCCTAAAACTTGACCCCGGCCACCCACGAGGATATACCCCACAAAGCTCATAGTGAAGCTCGCGAAGCGGAACTCAAAGCTTCAAAGCCAAGAACAAAGAGGAACTAGCATGGGGGCATGTTAGTTCCTCGATGATTGCGTGTGCCGCAAAATATAATCCAGTCACAGATTAACTGCTCGATCAATCTGCAAAAGCGAAGCTATGGCGCTAACTCCACCTTTCCTAAAGGACTAAATGCTCTCCCCAGCACTTACAGCCGTCACGCTTGGGTTATCCCAATAAATCGAGTTTAAGAGACCTATGTGAATCACAAGTGAAATGAGCGTGAATTCAACGTGAAGTCAAGCGTTCCTATCTCATAGAATGTATCTGTTGGTTCCTGAGTGTCCGCTATGGCAAAAATTTTACTGGTCGAAGATGAGCCTGCACTTTCCAGTGCCATCAAAGAATGGCTTGCAGACGAATTTCACCTGGTTGAAATTGCAGAAAGCGGTGATCAGGCCCTTGAGCTGCTGGCAAAAACAAGCTACGACTTGATCCTTCTAGACTGGATGCTGCCAAACTTAAGCGGCGTAGAAATTTGCAAGCAATACAGAGCCGGAGGCGGCATTGCTCCGGTTTTGATGCTCACAGCCAAAAAATCGCTTTTAGCAAAAGAAACAGGTCTGGACAGCGGCGCCGACGACTATTTGACCAAGCCATTCCACCTTCGTGAACTGTCAGCGCGTGTGCGTGCTCTGCTGCGCCGACCAAGTCAGGTAGCAGCAAGCGTGCTGGAGCTGGCCGGCATTCGCCTTGATCGAAGCAATCTCAGCGTCCAGAAAGGGACAGAACTCCTGCATTTACAACCAAAAGAATTTGCTCTTCTGGAGCTATTAATGCGAAACCCGGGAAAACCACTCTCCACAGAATCGATTTTAGATTTGATCTGGGGAACCAACACCGAGGTCAGCGCTGAAACCTTACGTTCAAATATCAAAACTCTGCGCCGCAAAATCGACACAGAAGGGCAGCCCTCAATCATCGTCACGGTACATGGAATTGGTTACAAAATCGAAGACTTACCGACTAACTAATGTTCGCTGGCGAATTGCCCTGACTTTTGTGGCGCTTTCAAGCGTGCTTTATGTTGTGCTTGCCTTGCTTGCATATTCAGCTTTTGACTGGATCTTGAATTATTCAATAGACGAACAGTTACAGGTTCTGGCATCCGATTTCGGCCATGCCATCGAACTCAATGGAAATCTGCCGCATTTCCGTGACTGGATTCGCGTGGTGCAGACTGAACCGGCTCGCTCTTTTGTGGCAATCCAGCTTTATGATAAGGACGCTAAACAGCTGGAACATTACGGACCAAAAGGTCCGTCCAGCTTACACAAAGATTCCGGCCAGGTCAAAGATTTTCGACTGCTTGTAAGTCCCCTCAAAAAAGACAATCAGGTGCTTGGATATTTGCAAATTGCCATGCCTACCGCCTTTCGCGATGAAGCATTACAAAAGCTTGAACTCACACTTCTCTTACTGGCTCCAATCTTGCTCTTTGGTTTAGGTCTAGGCAGCTATGTCATTTCAGACACGGCAACAGCGCCCATTAACGATAACCTAAAGATGCTTAAACAATTTCTGGCCGATGCGTCGCACGAACTCAATACGCCGCTTGGTATATTTCAAGCCCGAATTGATTTGCTCGAAAAGCGTCTGGCTGACAAAGCCCAGATAAGCGAAGACATTTCGATAATTAATACTGCTACAGAACGGATGGAAAAAATCATCAACGATCTGATGTTGCTTGCTGAAATCGAGGGTAGCCTCAACGACGAAGTCGATGTCGAAGAATCGGCAGATCTTGAGAGCACAATCTCGCTCATCCTTAGCGAATTTCAAGCAAAATTCGACAATAAAGGAATCAATCTGAGCTTGATTGAATCAGAGTCGCTGAAAGTGGCTTGTTCCAGAGAAAATCTGCACAAGATTCTGGCCAATCTAATCGAGAATGCCTGGCGTTATACAAATAGTGGCGGCTCGGTGAAAGTTTCGCTAACAAGCGAGAAACTCTTTGCAAAGATTCAAGTCATAGACTCAGGCATCGGCATAGCAGAAGAAAATTTACCATTTATATTCGATCGGTTTTATAGAGTCGATAAATCGAGAAGCCGCCAATCAGGAGGCTCGGGCTTAGGCTTAGCAATTGTCAGAGCATTGGTTGAATCTAAGAAAGGTACTGTTAATGTTTCCAGCAAAGTGGGCGAAGGCAGCATATTTACGGTTTTTTTGCGGATCAAACAATAATTACACTTACACATCTTTTGCACACATGAATAGCTTCAGCTCCTTATATTGGTACAGAAGACGCCTCTTGCGGGCGGTCTCAAGGTTTCTCCGGTCCGCATCAATGAATCAATGCTTCCCTAATCTCAAGCCATTACATTCAAATCAGCTTGAAAAAAGAAAGTATGTTTACAGCCTAGCCAAGAGTTTCTCGGTCATAGCCTGCACCGTAATTTGCTTTTCTAATTCAGGACATGCAAAGGCTCAAGCCCAGGAGAGCAGCTCCGAGTTGCGAGGTCCTCTCAAACTGCAAGACGGCGTTGAGAAAAATTCGCTTTCAACACCTTTAACTCTTTATGCGGCTGTAACTTACGCAGACAGAAATTACCCCAGCATTAGAAAAAATCGCGCTCTGGAACAAGCGGCTCGCAAGAATGTTTCAGTACAAAAACTGAACGAGTATTTGCCTGACTCGCTTTTTCAGTATCAAGAAATAATGTCCAGCCATAACAAGATTTCCCAGGTATTTTTCGGCAGTCCGGTTTTTCCGGCAATGGCAGGTCCTGGAGAAAGAGGCATAGACATGTCTCCGATTTTCTATAGCGGTGCAGGCTTTAGTTTAGACTGGGCACCACTGGATTTTGGATTGCACAAAGCTCGTATTAACTTGAGTAAAACCCAATCAGAACAGGCTTCTGCTCAGTTCGAGTTATCACGCTTCGATGTTTCAGTGGCAGTCGCCAGTGCCTTTCTTGATCTGGTTGAAGCTCTTGAACAGGTAAAAGCCGCCGAACTAAACCTTGCTTCTTTCAGCCAGTTTCGCACAATTGTAGACGCCCAGGTCAACGCCAGCCTGAAACCAGGAGCTGACGCCTCTCTTGCCGAAGCACAATTAGCAAACGCGCGAAATCAGGTAATTCGAGCGAATCTTTCAAGAGATTTAGCGATAGCAAATCTTGCAAATGCAATCGGCGAGGGCGGCAAAGATCTGAGCATCAACCCGGCCGGCTTCGCATCAGACGCTCCAAACAACAAATTCCAGCAAGCGGCTCCACTCCTGGACGAAGTACCTATTTTAAGATCTGCAAAAGTAGCTGTGAAAAGCGCAAAAGCGCAGCGACGCATTTTAGATAAGGAATATTATCCGGTATTTCATTTTCTGGGAGGAGTTCAGACCAGAGGCTCCGGCCTGGCTCTCAACGGCAGGGAACGTCAATCTTTAGGAGCTGACGGCGTTTTCCCGGTTATTCCTAACTACCAGGCAGCGCTCGTAATCAACTGGAATTTTCTTGATTACTACCGTCTAAGAGAACAAAAGCGTGTGCAAGATCAACGAATTATTGCCCAGGAAGAAGATTACAAACTTATTTTGCAGAATCTGAAAGCTGAAAATGCTCGAGCACAAGCACGAGTTAAAACAGCGATTCAGTTGGCCGAGAATATGCCGGTTCAAGTCAATGCAGCCTCCCTGGCTGTGAAGCAGGCGGAAGCCAGGTACAAAACCGGACTAGGCAGTGTGGCTCAGGTCGCCGAGGCAAATACGGTTCTTGCTCAATCTAGAATGCAAGACGCTCTTGCAAGAGTGGGCATCTGGCGAGCACTTCTTTCAGTAGCAGCAGCGCATGGGGACTTAAAGCCTTTTCTGGCTGAAGCCCAGCGCATTCAATCGAAGGGAATCTAATGGGACTGATTCGATTTGCAATGGGACGCCCAGTAACGGTCATCGTGCTCGTTATGGCTGTGGTTTTGCTTTCAATTCTGGCGATGACCAGAATGCAAATCGATATTTTTCCGCATCTCAATCTGCCTCGAATTAGTGTTGTTCAGCCTTACGGAGGAATGGACCCGTCCCAGATGGAAGGCTACATGGTGACCTTCTACGAGCAGCATTTTTTCTACATTAGCGGTGTCGATCATGTTTCTTCGCGTTCTATACAGGGCGCTTCAGTCATGGATATTTATTTCCACCCCGAAACAGATATGGCCGACGCCATGTCTCAGGTGGTCGCACAGGTTGAGCGCTCAAGGTCTTACATGCCGCCGGGAACAGTCACACCTTTCATCATTCGCTTCGATGTCGGCAATGTTCCAGTTGGCTATTTAGTATTTTCCAGTCCTTCGCGAGAACTCGGACAAATTCAAGATCTGGTTTACGCGCGGGTCAGACCTGTTGTTTCGACAATTCCAGGAGCTTCGGCTCCCCCTCCTTTCGGCGGTAACCAGCGCAGTATCGTTTTGACTGTCGATTCAGCGAGATTGAATCAGTATCACGTATCTATTGAAGACATTGTTCAGGCTGTTGATTCAGGCAACGTCATCGAGCCATCCGGGGTTGTTAGAACCGGCGACCTGCAGCGCATGTCCTCAATCAATTCAGTAGTCGGCGATATCAAGCAACTTCTGGATATTCCAATTAAAAAAGGTCCGGGAGCGGCTATTTATATAAGAGATCTGGCAACAGTTCAGGACGCAACAGACATCACCACGGGCTACGCTCTGGTAAACGGCAATCGCACCGTCTACATGGCAATTTCAAAACAAGCCAGCGCCTCAACACTGACTGTAGTTAATGAAATCAAAGAACAAATTGCCTACATGCAATCGCTGTTGCCGGAAGACATTAAAGTCAGCTTTGAATTCGATCAATCTATATATGTCACGGAAGCCCTGAAAGGGCTGCTTACTGAGGGAGCAATCGGAGCGCTTTTAACAGGCGGGGTAGTGCTTCTATTCTTGAGAGATTTCCGAAGCTCAATTATTGTGGTCCTGAACATTCCATTTGCACTTCTGGCTGCAGTTGTTGGTCTCTGGATTGGCGGTCAGAGCATCAACATCATGACCCTGAGCGGTCTCTCTCTAGCAGTAGGCATTCTGGTGGATGAAGCGACAGTCACTATAGAAAACATCCACAGCCATCTGGCCAGCGGTGCCCCTCTCAAAGACGCAATCTGGGATGCTTCGCTTGAAGTGGTAATACCTCGTTTACTGGCAATGCTTTCTGTCGTATCGGTCTTCCTGCCCTCGTTCTTTATGGTCGGAGTGACTCAATCGTTGTTTGTGCCTTTATCGCTGGCAGTCGGGTTGGCGATGTTTGCCTCATATATTTTGTCTGGAACTTTTGTGCCTGTTATGTGCGCCTGGCTTCTCAAAGCTCACGCCGCCAACGGGGTCCATGACAAAAAAGTGACATGGGGAGAAACCCAACATCATATTGTCATGGTAGATCCGACTCTTCACATTGACGATGCTCACAGAGCCGCACATGCAGCTCACCAGAACAAAACAGTAAGAGCTCGTCGAAAACTCGGCTTAATGGAAATTCTCAGGCATAAATACCAGAGACTATTAATTCGTCTCTTGCACCAAAAGTTGGCAGTTATTATTGTTTTTGTTCTGGCTGCAAGCTCAAGTCTTCTCATTTATCCACAACTTGCCAGAGAGCTCTTTCCTGAAGGCAACCCGAGCAGCTTTCAGCTTCGAATCAAGGCTGCCACAGGCACCAGATTCGAAAGAACAGAAGAACTCTGTAAGCAGGCCCTCAGAATTATTGATGAAACCGTAGGCAAAGAAAACGTTAAAGTCTCCATTGCTTATGTCGGAACACAACCGACAAGCTATGCAATCAGCAATATCTATATGTGGACTTCCGGACCTCAAGAAGCGGTAGTTCTAGTAGATCTCGAGGAAGGCAAATTCGACAGCAGAAAAGTAAAAGAAGATCTGAGAAAGAGATTCGAGCAGGAGCTAAAAAATGTCGCCATCAGTTTTGAAGCAGGCGATATAGTCAACAAGATTATTCAGGTCGGCTCACCCACTCCGATTCAGGTTGATATTAACGGTCCTAAATTCAGCGTTTTGCAGGCTTATACCAACAAAGTGCTGGCAGCTATGCTGGAAATGAAAGATCTAAGAGATGTTGGAATTATTCAAGCGCTGGATTATCCGACTATAAATATTGATATAGACCGCGTGCGAGCCGGTCAACTGGATGTGAGTGTAAAGGATGTCGGCCGTGCACTTGTAGCTTCAACCTACTCAAGTCGCTTTGTCACACCGATTTACTGGCGCGACACCAAGAGCGGGCTGGCTTATCAGGTTCAGGTTCAGGTCCCGCAGGGTGAATTAAAGTCATTGAACTCGGTTGCTAATTTACCGATCAAAGCCGGTTCTTACGCCGGTCCCTTTCTAAGAGATGTCGCAAACGTCAGCTTCAGTACAACTCCCGGCGAGTTCGACCATTACAATATGAGCCGCATGCTCAGTATTTCGGCCAACCTTGCAAACAACGATTTAGGCAAAATAGCCTCAGAGGTGAGCCAAAGCATCGATTCGCTCGGCAAGCCTCCCAGAGGGATTAAAGTGAGCATGAGAGGACAGGTCCCACTTATGCAAAGCACTTTTTTCGCGCTTTATCTGGGTGTCGCTTTTGCAATTGTGGCAATAACTCTCATGCTGGTAGCATTTTTCCAATCACTAAGACTCTCTTTAATCATAGTTTCAGTGGTTCCAGCCATTTTATTTGGAGCCTTAGTTTCACTTTTCATCAGCCATACAAGTCTCAATATACAATCATTTATGGGTGCAATTATGGCTACGGGCGTGGGTGTGGCTAACTCAATTCTGGTGGTTGTATTCTCCGAAGAACGTCGTGTCGGAGAAAAAATTTCGGCGGCTACGGCGGCTGTTAAAGGAGCTGCGGCAAGAATTAGACCGGTTTTGATGACCAGCCTGGCAATGATTGCCGGCATGATCCCGATGGCACTGGGAATGAGCGAAGGCGGAGAGAGAACTGCGCCGCTTGGTCGCGCCGTCATCGGCGGCTTGCTGCTTTCAACCCCGACAGTGCTGCTGATTTTGCCGGTAATTTATGCAATGGTTCAAAAACGAGCGAATCGTCTTGATGCTTCTGTTCTGCCCGACCGAATAAAGGGAAAAGAAAATGTTTGGTAAATTAAAGAGTCGCCTTAAAATGAAAAGCAAAGTCGTTTTTCTTCTCAATTTCGGGGTCAGCTCTTTTTTGGCAGCCACGCTTCTGCAATCGTGCGGCGACAAATCGAAGGAGAATCAAGCAGCGCCGGATGAAAGCAAGAAAAGTGAATCGACTTCAAACAACAAGAAAGAGCGAAGAGTTCTGCTTGTTCATCCAAGACTTTCCATCCTGGAAAACCGCATTGAAGTGCCCGGCGAATTGAAAGCGTATCAGGACGTGCCCGTGCACGCAAAGGTTGAAGGCTACGTATCCTGGATTGGAGTGGACCGGGGCTCCTGGGTGAAGAAAGGGCAAAAAATGCTTACAATTCACTGCCCTGAACTCATTCAAAAAATTGACGAGGCCGATGCCAAACTAAACGCAGCCCTGGCTGTCGTAACAAGAGCCGAAGCAGCTTTGCAATCGGAAAAAGCGAAGCTTCAAGAAGCAGTTGCCAAACTTGACTCAGATCAACTGACTTACAGCCGCTTGATTGAAGCAGCTAAAACCCCGGGAGCAATTGCACAAAACGACGTGGATTCAGCTGCTAAAACAGTAGAAGCAGATCGAGGCAGAGTAAAAGCAGCAGAATCAGCCATTTCTGCGGCCGAGGCAGTAGTTCTGGCTGAAAATAGAAATGTTATAGCAGCAAGACGTGTTGAAGATTCTCTCAAGTCAATGCAAAGCTATCTGACAATCTCAGCTCCTTTTGACGGAGTGATCAGCGCCAGAAATGTGCATGAAGGATCAATCGTCGCGGCCAACGCCGATGGTAATGCTCATCAGCCCATTGTTCGTATTCAACAAGTATCCAAACTCAGATTGGTGGCAGCCATTCCCGAAAACGCGGTGGGCGAATTGCATCAGGGCGAAAAAGTCAATTTTACAGCTGCTGCTTTTCCAGGAAAACAATTCGAGGGCATAGTCGCAAGGCCGGCTTACGCTTTAGACGAAAGCACCCGCACTATGCCTGTAGAATTAAACGTGAACAATTCGCCAAGGGTCCTTGATCCCGGCATGTTCTGCACTGTAGAGTGGACTGTAAGCCGTCCATTCAAAACCATATTTTTGCCTGCCTCGGCAGTCGGCACGGATCTGAAAGGAAGCTATGTAAATCTGGTAAAAAACGGCGAGAGCAAACGCATACCGGTAAAGAAAGGCGACAGCATGGGTGACGAAGTTGAAGTAACAGCCAATCTTGCTGAGTCAGATCTTTGTTTATTGAAAGCAAGTAATGAAGAGAAAGAACTAAAAGATATTCCTTGCAAAATTGCTGATGCCGAAGAGATTAAGCAAGCCAATGCCAAAACCGAAAAAGCTGCTGGTGATTAGAATGCGCAGATCAATTCAAATCATCACCATAATCTCAGTCGTAGTTTCCGGCTATTCAGCACAAGCGCAAAGCCCTGGAGGCCGACTGGGCGATGCCACAATCACCCCAGGCGAGTCGTCTAAGATCGAACCTTACGGCATTAAAGACAGCTTCAGCTTACCTGATTATGACAAGTATTTTCTAAAGAGCGACCAGAGAAACGACGGAGGCATCGGCAGTTCAAGTTTTGGCACCACATCTGCTACCATCAGCAACAGCAATCCACTGAAGTCCTACACAAATATCACGCCAATTAGTTCCCCGATTTCTTCAGTTCAAGATGCAAACCGCCCGAGAAGCTTCTCCGAGCGCATGAGCTTGTCACCGGCTCTCGGCACGGCAAGTTACCTGACGCCCATTTCTCCGGCAAGAGAGCGCCTGGATTTCCAGGACTACAATTCAGATTTCGGAAAAGCAATTCCATACAATTTTTTCTGGCGAAATCAGCACGAGAATTCGCTAAACAAGCTGATAGACGCGAGTCCCTGATCTAAGTTCTTCGAGCAAGAACACAACGGCAGTCTACGCTTGGCGGCGATAGCTAATCGACTTAGCGGCGACCACCATATTCTCGACGGGTCCGATATTCTAAATCGGCAACCTCGATATTTTCTCCATTGGTCATAGAATGCTTAAATACAATCCAGTTTTTGCTTCGCTGGCCCATTTTTGCATCCAACAAAACAATGCCTGCTCCGCCCTTGTCGGACTGAGCCATTTCCTCAGGAGTGGCGTCTCTGTACGGACCCGATATTCCGTTCCAGCTATAGTGGCCATTTCCATCAATAACGAGATCGCCCGCTTTCGCACCATGCTCACTTGTGACTAAGTCATAACCAGGTTGAAATTGACGAACGCGAGTTTCACCACCAATTTGCGACATATCCCAGGCACCTTTGAAATAGTCTTTCTTAGCGGGCGGACCCAAATTCTGGCGGATTGCCCCAGTGACATTGCTAAACACCTGATAATGGTTGACGGCGTCAATAAGCTTTTGCGGCGCAGAATCAAATCGAAAGTCAACACCACGGTCGCGAATAATTTTCGCAACCTCAGCATAAACCTGTTCATTTTGCGGCCAGCTCAGCTGCTTAGGGTCACCAATTTTTGCAGCAAACAAATTAATCACATCATCGACAGTCATCACCGGTCCTGCCGGTCCGGGAGCCATAGCCGGGAGCGCATTTTTGGGTAGCTGCGCGTTATTTGCAGCTGCTTGATGCACAGGCGCGGAAAATTGCGGAATATTAGCAGCCAGATTCTGGGGCTGCGCTGTCGCCGGCACTTGCGGAGTCTGAGCCGGCTGCGCTGCAGCAGGAGCGCCTCCAGCTTTCAGCTCATCCAAATTGTAAGCTCTGGTATTGCCCTGCGGATAAAATTGATTGGGTGCTTCCCGCACAATTACTTGCTTTCCGCTTGGAGTGACGTACTCCACAGTCCCAACTCCACCGGGATAAGTAACCTGCATGCCAGGAGTAAATTGCGCTTTAGCCGTATCAACCGGATCCGGAGCAGCCTGTCCGGTGAACGGTCTCACTTCATCAAGCGCATAGGCACTTGTGCCGCCTTTTGGATTGTACTCGTCCGGCTTCTCGCGCACGATTACTTGCTTCCCACTTGGAGTCATATACTCAACCGTGCCAAGCTTCCAGCCGGGCGGCCAGCTCCGCACCTTGTATTCTACTTTTTGCCCTGCTTGATATTGCGCAAAAGCCGGACTTGCACTCAGCGGCAGCGTAAGCAAAGCAAAAGTCCAAACGCCAATCTTCTTAGATAAGTGCATTTCAGCGAATCTCCGCATATCAAGGTCAAGTCGGCCACGAACAGCTTGAAATTCAAGGCGCCGGCTACTTGTTTGCTTATTATAGAATGAATGTTCGATTAGATTTCCAGCAGACTCTAAATCTAGACCTTAGCAGCCAATTCTAGAAGCGCCGACTCTGTTGTAATCGGCGGAACTACGGCCTTGCCGAAAAGGTCGTAAGGCTTAGCCTCATCAACCTTGACAGTAACAATTTCTCCAAGCCATGAATGGCTCAATCCATCCGGACTTACATAAACAGTGTTGTCTATTTGCGGAGCATCCCATTGAGTGCGTCCGAAATAGAGCTCTTTGACCTCATCGTATCCTTCAAGTAAGACTTCAATTTCTTTGCCGATCAGTTTTTCATTGCGTTCTCTGGAAATCTCCAACTGTGTTTCCATAATGCGATTGCGGCGCAATTTTTTCACTTTCTGCGGAACTTGATTTTTCATGTTGCCGCTTGGAACTTCAGTTTGTTTGGAATAAGTGAAAACACCAAGACGATCAAATTTGGCTTCTTTGATGAACTTGTGCAAGTGTTCAAAATGCTCTTCTGTTTCGCCGGGGAAACCGACAATGAAAGTCGAGCGAATTGCAGCTTCCGGCAAAATTTCACGTATCAACTGCACGCTTTTTTCAGGATGAAGCGGGCGAGCCATAGAACTCAGAACTTCAGGGTGGCTGTGCTGAAGCGGTATATCCACATATTTGACGACCTTAGGCAAGCGAGCCATAGTTTCAAGCAACTTGCGATTAGTCTCTGTCGGATAGAAGTACATGATGCGAATCCAGTCGAGACCTTCAATCTCATGCAAAGCTTCCAGCAGCTCCGGCAAAGCCATGCGATTGTAGAGATCCAGTCCGTAATAGCTTGAGTCTTGCGAAACCAGAATTATTTCGCGTGTACCGGCTGCCACAAGAATTTTTGCTTCTTGAACCAGCGAATCAATGGAGCGCGAACGGAACTTACCGCGCAACATTGGAATAATGCAGAAAGTGCAGGCATGGTCACAGCCCTCGGCAATCTTCAAATAAGAGGATGCACCAACCGACGTCGAAACGCGCGGCATAACTTCATCGATATGATCATTAGGCACTGCGGAAACTTGCACGATCCGCAAACTTGAATCTTCAACAATAGCCTTAGCAATCTCGACAATCTTGTGAATGTCGCCCGTGCCGACCACAGCTCTGGCTTCGGGCAGTTCGTTCAATAGCTCATCTTTAAAGTGCTGAGCAAGACAACCAGCCACAATAAGCTGCTTGCCGTCGGAAGCGAGATCGACAATATTGCGCACAGACTCGCGACGAGCATCTTCAATAAATGAGCAGGTGTTTATCAGGCAAATATCAGCTTCGTCGTTATCGAAAGTCAAATCAAAGCCGGCGTCTTTCAACAAGCCCAGCATAACTTCCGTGTCGGTTTGATTTTTCGGGCAACCGAGCGAAACTACCCCGAATTTGGGGTTATTCAACATAACGCGAGCCTCCTGGCTGGTATTTCCAGCCGGAGCTGGAATTAGTCTGAGTCGAGACGCCCTTCAGAGTAACGAGCCGGAACTTCCCGGGGTCCGCTGTCGTAGCGTCGGCTTTCCGCCTGCCGTGCAGGGCGTGAGCCTTCGGAGCTGGCGGTGCGGCGTACTCGTCTAACAACAGGGCGCGAAACGGAGCTGCTGACAGTTCCTGTTCCGAGACTGGAAGCCGTGGAAGTCTTTGCAGAATCTACAGCCGCAGCAGTCGCGGTGCCTTGCGGTGCAACGAATTGTCTTTCGACAACCTTACCGTTCAAACCGAAGGGTTCAATTTTACCCTGTCTCTCTACTGACAAGCTACCCCCGTCGCCTGCTCTGACGATCAATCCTTGTAGATCTTCAAAGTCCCGACGGTCGCCTTGCTCAAGATATCCGGTGAAAACACTCTCGCCGCTGCTCAAGCGCTTGACTTCCACCCAAACGTGCCGAGTCGCAGAAAGAGTGAGTTTCTGGCTTGTATCTTGCGGCGCCGGAGCCTGCGTTTGACCCGGCACCGGTTGATTCGGTTGCGGTGCAACCGGCGCTAAATGCTGCGTAGCACTTCTTAACGAAGCCAGCGAAGGATCTGTTTGATTAGCAATGTTATTTTGCTGAGCGTTGATAAACCAGGTAATTGTCCCGACCACACCGACAATAATGATGGCGTTGAAAAGCCAGAGTTTGTAAGTGGGTGTGCTGATACGGGGCTTGGACTTGGCAATATATTCACTAGAGGCATAATAAGGTGTTGCCTGAGCGTTCTGATTGCGGCGTCCGTTGCCGGATGCAGCTTCCACATGAGCACGATATTCGTCGGCGAGCACCTGCCCGTCCAAACCGACACATTCTGAATAACGCTTTATAAAGCCAAAGATGAAAACCGGCTCAGGAAGGTCTTCCGTGTCGCCTGACTCAACTGCTTGCAGGTGGTTGAGTGGAATTTTCGTGCGTTCGTAAACTTGAACCAGCGTCAAGCCCTGGGCTTCACGCGCTGATTTCAGCTTCTGTCCTATTGTTTCTAACGACATCGTATCGTCAGTTGCCTGTTGTTTTGGGGAGAAGTAACCGGACTTCGTCATCAGTCAAATATCGCCATGAGCCGGAGGGTATCAGACCCAATTGTAACCTACCTATACCCAGTCGGCGCAAGCGAACTACTGTATATCCAAGTTCGGCACACATGCGGCGAAGCTGACGGTTACGCCCTTCTGTGATGGATATCTCAAATTCGCTAAAAGATTTATTTCTCACGAGAAGCTTAACTTTTGCCGGTAGAGTGAGGCCGTCTTCCAACATAACACCTTCGGCCATTCGATGCAGATCGCGGTCGGGTACTGCTCCTTTGACCTTTATCTCGTACTTTTTAGGCAGATGCTTGGAAGGATGGGTGAGTTCTTGAATAAAGTGTCCATCATTACTAAGTAGAAGCAGTCCTTCCGAAAACATGTCAAGACGTCCAACCGGACGAAGCGTTCTAAGCTCCTCCGGCAGAAGATCCATGACGGTCTCACGGCCGGATTCATCGGACATGCTCGTGACCACACCCGGAGGTTTGTGCAAAAGTACATATATATGGCGAGCGAAACTGAGCCGTCGTCCTTCGACCTTCAGCTCATCCTTAAAAGGATCCACCTGCCTGGAAAAATCAAGAACAAGCTCTCCGTTTACAAAAACTTTGCCCGCCGCGATAAGCTCGTCTGCATGTCGACGAGAACAATATCCGCTGCGGGCAATGGCTTGATTGAGGCGCAAAGCTGAAGCTTACATATGTTGGGCGGACTCAGGCTCTTGCAGAGAGACTTTAGAGGATGACTTGCCACCCATTTCTTGAATCTTCTGGCTGAGCTGGTCGCGTGTTTCCTGGAACTGCTGCGTTGCTTGCTTAAGCACGGCATCTCCCTTCGACTGGAAATCCTGCATGGCTTGCTGACCGCGATCTTTGAAATCCGAGATTGAGGTGCTGGCTTGCTTATAAATCTCATCCGAGCCGTCTGCAAGATCTTTGCGAAGTTCTCTGCCGGACTTGGGCGCAAATAGAATTCCGCCGATGAAACCGAGCACTCCGCCAAGCAAGAGTCCTTCTAAAAACTTAGTGCTTGAGTTCGACATTTTTCCGCTCCATTGCTATTGATTTTGATTCCGCCTTTTCCTCGCCACCGAGGAAATAGGCCTTAAGACCGGCGAAAAGACCGGCGCTCGCTACACTTGATTCCTTTTTGGCAGTACCGACCAGAGTTGTGACATTGCCGGTTAGTTCTTCTGCTTTGTGGCCGACATCGGTCACTCGCTGCGCTGTAATTGATCGGATTTGATTGACTCCATCCATAACACCACGAAGTTCTGCAAGTGTGGGCGGAACTTCCTTGTCGAGCGTATCGGAAAGCCGTGCCAGCGAAGAAAGTGTCGCTTCACTCTGCCTCAATAGAGGCATTACGGATGCGACCAGAATGGTCAGTGAAACAGCCAGAAAGATCAAGGCTGCAACCACGGCAACGTTTACTACCAGATTGGCGTCCACGCAGTGTCCTCAGTTAATTATGCTGAAACGGAAGTACGGAAGAGCTGCTGTAATCAAGCTCTTCGCGCTTCTTAGCTGCAGCCAACTTGCCTGCGGCGACGGCGCGCTTTACTCTCATGGTTTGCTCTTCAACTGCCAGTTGTGCGTAATTAACGCCTGATGCGTAAAGATCAAGAGTATCGTCCATCAATTCGCTGCAACGGTCAGGAAGGTTCATTGCGCCTTCTTTGAGTTCGCCGCGCAATTCCTTGCCTGATTTCGGCGCGGTCAGCAGACCCAGCGTCACTCCGCCGGCTGCGCCAATCAAGAGCCCGATGAGCCAGGCGCCGAGTCCGAATCCGGAATCGGAATCTTGATGCTGATAGGGATATGCATTATTGCCCATTGCTTTGCTCCTTAAAACGCCTGGAGCGCTGCTCAAATATGAATGAAGCAAGCTCCAGAAGGGAGTATAGCACCCCCGGTCGGATGACGTCCCGGCGGCTCGAACTCCAGCCTGACACCCCGAAGCCGACGCTTCCGGGTCTAAACCTGCCGCTCTCCCGGATCTGCTAGGGTCGCTGCCGTGCGGCGCCCGCTTCGATATCGCCCGAAGGCGCCTTCTCTAACGCAAAAGCCGCTTATTTGCTTACTGCTGCGCTTTTCTTCAAAGCTATGGCATCGAGGCGTTGCGCCACCATGTCGAGCAGGTGGTCGGCGATCGCCCGTTTCGGCATGCGAGGCAGGTTTTCGCGCTGTCCTTCTGCAGTTAAAATCACCACAGCGTTGTAGTCGCTGCCGAAGCCGATATCAGGCACTGTAATGTCATTTCCGACAATTACATCAAGATGTTTGCGCTTCAATTTTTGTTGAGCGTTATTCAGCAAACCTTCAGATTCTGCGGCAAATCCGCAAATAACCTGGTCTTTTCTCTTAACACGACCCAGCAAGTCAAGAATGTCCGGGTTTTTAGTGAGCTCTAGGACAAGATCTTCGGATTCAGTTTTCTTTATCTTTTGCTGAGCAACGACTATCGGTCTGTAGTCGGCAACAGCAGCAGTCATGACCAGCCCGTCACAACCATCAAACTCGGATTCAACAGCATCCTGCATTTCCTGAGCAGTTTCGACAACAACAACCGGATAGTTACGCTCCACATGAACGGTGCTGACCAGTGTAACCTCGGCGCCACGGGCATAGGCAGCATCAGCGACTGCGATGCCCATTTTCCCGGAAGAACGGTTGCCGATGAAGCGCACAGGATCGATTGGTTCTCTGGTGCCACCCGCGGTGACAAGAATTTGCTTGCCGGAAAGACTGGTTCTTGATTGCAATCGCGAAATAACGTTCTGAACAATAGCTTCAACTGAAGTCATCTTGCCCGGACCCCAATCGCCGCAAGCCAACTCGCCGACATCCGGCGGAATAATTTCATAACGGAATCTATGCTGCAAAATCCCCAGGTTGTACTGTGTTGCCGGATGATCGAGCATTACAGGATTCATCGCCGGTGCCAGAACCACCTGACTCTGGCTGGCAAGCACCATAGTCGTCAAAAGATCATCACAGATACCTGTAGCCAGCTTGGCGATTGTATTGGCAGTTGCAGGCGCTATCAAGATAAGCTCCGCTTTCTGCGCCAGCTCGATATGCTCCGGTTTCCACTGTCCGTCACCATACTGGTGCACATGTACCGGGTTGCGAGTGAGTGTTTGCAAAGAGAGCGGCGTGATGAACTCGGCAGCATTCGGTGTCAAGACCGCATGCACGTCAGCGCCGGCTTTGCGCAGCTTGGAAGCAATGTCGCAAGCTTTGTAAGCGGCGATACCACCCGTGACGCCAAGAATTACCGTCCGGTTCTTAAGAGGTAAATCTTCGGAAATATCTTCAAACAAGTCTGGAGAAGAAGCCTCTTTGGACATCGATCCGCCCTCTCAAGTTGAAATGGTTACAATCATCTATTATCTACTGAAATACGGTATAAAAGCCAGGAAATCGCGGCATTACAGGGTAAAATTTCCATTTGTCGCCCAAGTGTTCCACCTGGCAAGGAAGCTTCATGAAGTACTACGTAACAACGGCTATCGACTATGCTAACGCCGCACCGCACATCGGACATGCCTACGAAAAAATAGCCGCTGACATCGTGGCGCGTTATCAAAGAATGTTAGGGAAGGAAGTTTTCTTCCTGACAGGCACTGATGAACACGGTATTAAAGTGGAAAAAGCCGCCGCTGCGGCAGGCAAGTCTCCCCAGGAGTTCGTCGACGAAATTGCAGCCAAGTTTCAAAACGCCTGGAAGCTCTTGAATATATCCAATGATTATTTCATTCGCACCACCGAAGAGCGGCACAAAAAAGTCGTACAGGCAGTTTTTGCCAAAATGCGGGAGAAAGGTGACGTATACAAAGGCAGCTACAAAGGCTTGTACTGCGAGGGTTGCGAAGACTTCTGGCGCGAGCGCGATCTTAAAGACGGCAAGTGCCCGAATCATTTGCGCGAACCTAAAGTAGTTGAAGAAGAGAATTATTTTTTCCGGCTGAGCAAATACAAGGATGCGGTTCGGGAATGGTTAACAAGCAGCCAGGAGCATGTCAAGCCGGACGGGCGCAGGCTGGAAGTATTGAACCAGCTGGAAGATCCCGAACTCGGCGATTTCAGCTGCACCCGCTCGCGAGGTTCGTTAAGCTGGGGAATTCCGGTTCCCGACGAGCCGGATCAGGTTATTTATGTATGGATTGACGCTCTCACAAATTACATAACAGGCGCCGGATACAACACAGACGAAAGCGCCTGGAAAAAATGGTGGCCGGCAGACCTGCATTTAATCGGCAAAGACATCACCAAATTCCATGCCATTTACTGGCCGGCAATGCTGCTTTCTATCGATGTCGAGCTGCCCAATCTGGTCTTCGGACATGGCTTCATCACTGTCGAAGGACAGAAAATGAGCAAAACTCTGGGCAATGTTCTTGACCCTGTTTATTTGACTGAAACATACAAGTCGGACTCAATTCGATATTTCCTGTTTGAAGCCAATACTTTCGATCAGGACGGTGACTTCTCCCGTCAGGACATGATCAATAAAGTAAACAGCCATCTGGCAAACGGCCTGGGAAATCTTCTGAACAGAGCGATAAAACTACTCGAAACAAATTTCGAGGGCAAGGTCCCCGAGCTACCGCTTGATCCGGCAATGCTGAAATCAATAGAAGAAAGCAGCCGCAAGTACCATGAATTCATGGAAGAAATGGAGTTTGCCAAAGCAATCAAAGTGATTTTTGAAGGCATAGTCGATGAGGCCAATCGCTATGTGAATGATCGCAAACCCTGGACTTTGTTCAAAGAAGGCAAAAAGGACGAGGGCGGAATTGTGTTGGCGACTGTAATGGCTATGCTCAAGCGCGCCGCATTGCTGCTTTCGCCATTCACACCCAATCTTTCAAACGACATATGGGAACAGCTAGGCTTTGACTTGCCTTTGAATTCCGTTAGTGTTGAAAGCGAAGTCTACAAAACCGCCGTACCCGCAAATCAAGCTGTCCGCAACCGTGGTCCGGTTTTCCAAAGGCTTGAAGAACCGGGAATCGAAGCTTCCGCCGGAACAAAGAAATAATTAGAAGACTGCACGAGGAGACGGAAATGAAAATTTTACTGGCAACAGATGGTTCCGCGAATGCGGATGCGGCGCTCGACATCGTGCTGTATAGACCATGGGAAGCCGGCACAAAAGTTCGAGTCATTTCAGTTATCGAACCGCTGCACGACAAAGTAAATAAGATTGTCGGAATTTTGCGCCTTACGCCGATTGCTACTGAGGCTCACACAAGACACAAGAACAATCTGCTTGAGCTCGTGGAGAAGTACAGCGCCAAACTCAGGGAAAAATTCGGCGCAGACAATGTCAGCTGGCAAGTCGTTGAAGGTAAGCCGAAAGAAACAATTGTTGCCGAAGCTGATAAATTCAATGCCGACACGATCATAATGGGCGCTCATGGCCGCAACGAATCAGGTGAGTTTCTATTCGGCAGCGTGCCCGAATATGTGCTGTCGCATGCAAAATGCAGCGTAGAAATTCTGCGAGCCATTTCACCAAGCACAATGGTTACTGAAATTGAAAGACAGCAACCAATCGAAGAAGACAAATATTTGATCGCTCTTGACGATTCCGACTGTTCGGCAGTGACACTACAGGAAGTGCTGAACAGACAATGGCCTGCCAAACCGTTCTTCAAAGTGATTAGTGTTGTAGAACCGCTTCCTTTCCAGGCTTACACAGGCTTAGGTCCCTGGGAAGGCGCAGGCTCGGAGGAATATCTGGCGCTGGTCAGCAAGACAATGGAAGCCGAGCAATCCGCATCCAAGAAAATCGTTGAAAACGCCATAAGTCAACTCAAAGCGAAATTTCCGGACGCCACCGTAAGCTCAGACCTCTTAGACGGCTATGCCAAAGACGGAATTTTGCAAAGCTCAAAAGACTGGCCGGCAGATCTGATTATTATGGGTTCGCATGGCCGGGGTGGAATGATGGAGTTTGTCCTGGGCAGTGTCAGTAAAGCCACCGCAATGCATGCACCCTGCTCGGTGATCGTAGTTAGAGCTAAAGCAGGCAGCAACGGCCGCAACAATTAAATTAAAGACCCCTCTTATTCGGACAGACCTTAAAGATACGAAGAATTGTGACGCAGAAAGTATGCGTTTTGATATTTCCGACAGAACTCAGGGCTAGTCCGAAGAAGGACGGCCCTTCAGCCATGCTTTGCTGAAAAGGCTAATTCAAAATCAGCCCGAAAACACTTCAATCCTCATGCCCGGATTGAACCTGACTTGCCATGCTCAGAGGCGCGAGCAGAAGCAGGAAAAGCGAGAACTGCACTAAACTGCAGTTCGCCTTCTGTCCTGAAATCTCTCCCCGACCATGAGGCAATTTATGGCTTCAAAACTTGAGCTGCAAACTTTTCACAAAAAGAAAACCGGATTTACGCTTGTAGAACTTCTGATCGTAGTAGTAATAATCGGCATACTGGCGGCAATTGCTCTGCCTAATTTCATTGGCGCTCAGCTTAAAGCAAAAACAGCGGCAGTTAAAGGAAATATGAGAACCAATCAAATTGCTGCCGAAACATACGCCACAGACAGCGGCGGCAGCTACCCCAACAATCCAACCACTTATGAGCCCTACCTTCCCGGCGGAAACAGTAAAATAGGCGGCACGCCAGGCAGTTATCCGGTCAACCCTGTTACGGGAGCACAAAATGAAGTCACGCTTGTGGCCGGTCCCAATACCAGCGCAGGGATCATGGCATCCCGCGCAACCGCTGCAGCTTCTGTGACTGTTCCGAAAGGACGCATAACTTACAGACAGGCCGACGCCGGTTCCAGTTATGCAATCGGCGGCGGTGATGGCACCGGAAATTCTGTCGCAGGACTCAACGGCAAATGCTTGATCCTTTCGAATCAGTGATCAAAATGAAGAAGATTGCTTAGTCGAATGAAAAGCAAAAGCTCCCAAAACAATCAACATTTCACACGCAATTGCGCAAGCAAGAAGCAAGTCACCGACGGCAACTGACAGCAAAGTCGCGAAACCCAAAGCAACCAGAACAGAAGTCCTGCTTGAATAAAAAAGCGCGACTATGCTTTTAACAGGATCTGCATGCTTGTGCTCAGATACAAGCGAGGCTGCTTTAAGTGCCGATATCTGTTTTACTTGATTTTTCATGGGAAGACACCTGAAAATGCATCCAAAATAAATCTAGCAAAACAGCTGTTAAAAACGCGCTAAAAACAGGTCCAGCTAGCGTCAATTCGGCGTGAAAAATCAGAAGGTCACATTCATACGAACACCGGCAACAAAAATACCCGGCTGAGGTCTTACTGCTCCCGGTGACCAGATGTATTGAAAATCCGGCGATATCGATACATTTTTGTTCATCTGAAACTTGTAGTAGACTTCCATAGTTTTTTCAGCTGTGGGTGCGGTGCCGGGCAGCATAGTTGCCAGGTTTGCATTTACCTGGCTTAAATCAGTTGCCGGAACTCCGTTCAGACTGAGAAATGCCGGAGTTGCCGGTGTAATAGTCGAATCGCGCCGGTAGGATGAAATAGCACCAAAAGCAATACCACATACATCATCCTTGCGACGCCTGGAGATTATTTTTATGGGAATTTCGGTACCAATCGACCAGGCCTGCCGAGAGGAAAGCAAGCCTCCCAGAAAAACGTCACCCAACTGCTTGTCGTTGAATCCATAGCGCCCCCAGATGCCGATGTCTTTCCAGATTCGCTGGTCGAAATTGAAATAGCATCCCACCGGTCTGCTGCTGCTCGGCGTTCCTCCCGGCAAAATCGAGAGAAGTCCGGAAGGCGAGAGATCCAGCGGCGTTGTAAAAGGCTTTGACGAACCAGACCGGAAATTGAAATTCCAGAAGCCTGCACGTAAATTCCCCTCTTTCTTGAAGAATCTGTGCCCAAGTTGAAGTTCATGATTAGTTCCATAACCGCCGAAGTAATCCCGGTCGGCAAGGCTGATCATACCGCTCATCGCCCTGATAAAAGCTCGATCGCGCAAGAGCGATTTCTCAATCTGAAAAATTGTGGATGGACCTATGAAATTAGGTCGCCAGGAAATATTATTGACAAATTGAGTATTTAGAAACTGCATCGTTTCATTGTTTGCCATTGTATTTGCATCAAAAACATTGGAAAAATTGTTCAATCCAACCTGATAATTGCCCTTTAGCGTTTTGGAAAAGCGCAGGTCCTGCCCGTACCAGGCCTGTTCCATGGAAACTGTAGGTCTTACGTTGTTGCTGTTGTTATTGTTGATTTGCAAATTTGAGACCTGGGTTTCATTAATCCCGGTGTTGTAGGGATTAGCCGCATAATCAACGACGTCATTTTCAGGACTCATCAAATATTTGTTTCGCGGAAAAAATCTGCCGGAAGCAGCTGTCAGGCGCAAAAAAAGTTTGGCATCGCCCATCATAGAATCGGGCTGAGGCTCAGAGACTTTGCATTGAAAATTTATCCGCCCCCTCATATTGGTGGCCAGCGTATCTTTAATTCCTCTGCCGGAGTCTGCCTGAGGCAAAAAAGTAAAATCCCCGTTGATCTTAACCTTCTCAAGAACACTCAGCCGTTCATTGAACTCGGCGCCTTTTTCCTCGGAAACAGCACCGGGAATCTGAGCGGGAAGGTCATTTTGAGCCACAACCATTGTGAGCTTGCCTTTGACTTCCTGTACAAGTTCTTCAAAATCACTGGTCAGGCGGCCGATTTCAGCATAGTCCGATTGGTTCATCTGAGCCTTCGGTAGCTTCGCCAGAGCCGTAACAATCTGCCAGAAATAGAGACCCAACTGCTGACGGCCGGCTTCGGCAGGCGGAACCGGTAATGAGTGCCGCAAGGCAAGATTTCTGAGGTCTCTGCGCACAAAATCCAGATCGCGCAAAGCAATGGGGCTTTCAATCGGTAAAGAGTCTGCAGCAAAAGCCGATTGGTAAGGAAAGATCGAAAGCAAAAGCAAAAGGCAATTTAAGATAGCCCGAACTCTCATGAATGTACTCCTGCGTCCGCCGACAAGTAAGTCAAGATGGAATTTGAAAAAAGAGCAGCTTTATATCAAAGCTGCCCAACACCGTTAATATCTGCGATTTACTGCTGAATCCTTGACAAAATAGAATTGCCGGGCGTCAAAATTTCGCTAAAAATACCCCTTGCTCATTCGGTTTTAAGGCGATAACCGACTCCTGCTTCTGTAATGAGATGCCGGGGATGCGATGAGTCCTTCTCCAGTTTGCGGCGCAAATGAGCCATATAAACTCTCAAATAATTACTTTCGTCTCTATACTCTTGACCCCAGACTTCTTTAAGAAGCTGATTCTGGGTTACAACTTTGCCTGAGTACTTAATCAATGTAATCAGCAATTTGTATTCGATCGGAGTGAGATGAATCTCAGCGCCATCAAGCAGCACCTGCCTTTTGCCTAAATCGACAGATACATTTCCAAAATTAAATTCGGCTTCCGACTGCCCGCTTGATACTTGAGCTGAATGTCTGAGCGCCACTCTCAATCTGGCAAGCAACTCAGCAACCCCAAAGGGCTTGGTCAAATAGTCGTCCGCTCCGGCATCCAGTGCTTCCACTTTATCCTTTTCTCTGCCTCTGGCTGACAGGATGATAATCGGCACGCTGGTCCATTCACGCAAACGGCGGGTTAACTCAAGACCATCTATATCAGGCAGACCAAGATCAAGAATGACTATGTCCGGTCTTTCATTCACTATCTTTTCCAGACCCTGCTTTGCGCTTGAAGCTTCATCATATGCATAACCGTGGTCGCTTAAAGCCAACTTCAAAAAGCGCCGGATCGGCAGCTCGTCCTCAATAACCAGAATTGAAGCCAGTTTTTCAGTCATTTCTCATACCTTGCTCAGAACTAAGCTCACTCTGAATTTTCAATTCCGGATTCTCCTTTACAGAAGGAATGGTGAACTTAAATATGGTCCCTCCGCCAATTCGGTCCTCCACCTGAATTTTCCCATTATGAGCTTCGATTATACCGGCACAAATTGCAAGACCGAGCCCAACACCGGTTTGCTTCAAGCCATCCAGCCTGTAGAATTTTTCGAAAACTCGTGTTTTGTCATGATCAGGTATTCCCGGACCCTGATCCGCAACCGAAATTTCAACCATGTCGTTTACCAGTTTCGCTGAAATTTCGATGGGACTTTTTTCCGGACTGTATTTCACTGCATTATCGACTAGATTAAGCAAAACCTGCTGAATCAATATCGCATCGGCAGCCATGAAAGGAATATCTTCAGGAACCTTAGTACGAACCTCACGGTCTGCCAATCGATTCTCCATCGAGCTGAGAGCCGTGCCGATTACTTCATCTACGGGAATCGCTTCAGCCTGAACTTTCAAAGTGCCTGACTGCAGTCGGGTCATATCCAGCAAATTTGCTACCAGCCGGTTCAAGCGCATTGATTCATCGTAAATTTCCCGAACCATTTCCTTGCAGTTTTCCAGATCCAGGGCAGAAGATCCTTCCAGTATACTGCTGGCAGCACCGGATATGGAGGCAAGAGGCGTTCTCAAATCATGAGAAACAGAACTAAGCAGCGAGCTGCGCAATTGCTCAGTGCGAAACTGCAAGCGGGATAACTCACTCTCCTCGGATAGTTGAGCTCGCTCACAAGCAAGCGCCAATTGATTTGCAAATGTTTCAAGCAAGCGCAACTGCTCCGGAGACATAGTTCTGTCTTCCTTAATGGCTCTAACAACAAGAACTCCGATATTCTTCTTTGCTCCTAAGAGCGGCAAATAAAGGGCACTTGCTCCCGGCAGCGTATCCGTTCCAGTCCCTGCCATCTGCTTGTTTTTGTGCACCCATGCCGCGATGCCGAAATCCAGCATCTGATCAGCCAATTCATATTTATCGTGCTCACAAGGCAGCAGTTTCAATTGCCCCGATTCTTCAGAAAGCAGTAATCTGCTCTGGAGATCGAAAACAGAGGAAATATGGCGCAAACCAACCAGAGTCAATGTTTCCATGGAGAGTGTCTGTGAAAGCTCTTTGCTCATTGAATAGAGTGCAGCCGTCCGCATTTCTCTCAAGCGCGCCGCTTCAGCTTGCTGTTTAATCGTCACGGTCAGATTGCTTATCAAAAGGGATACGAACAGCATCACAGAAAATGTAACCAAATACTGTGTATCGGAAACCGCAAAAGTTAAAAAGGGCGGAACGCAAAAGAAGTCGAATGCCGCAACACTCAACAATGAAGAAAGTATCGAAGGACCTCTTCCATAGAGAATAGCAACAAGCACAACGCCGATTAGATAAGTCATAATCACGTTTGAAAGTTCAAAATAAGGCACCATAGCTCGTGCCAGGCAGGTGCAGATAAGTACCTGCAAAAGAGCCTTGAAATATGCAGATGATTTACTCGATGCTTGCAAGCGTGCCGCCAGCGAAGGCGCCGCACCTGCTTCGTCGCCGGAGATCACATAAACATCGATTACGCCGCTAAGTCGAATTACATCATCGACAATAGAACCAAATAAAACTTCCTTCCATTTTGGTCGAGCAGGCTTGCCTATAATAATTTTGGAAACATTGGAACCAATCGCACAGCGCATTATCTCTTCAGCGATATTCTTACCTGAAAGCTCAAGAATCTCGGCTCCCAGCTGCTCGGCAAGACGCAGCGTTTGCACGAGAGACTCTCGATGACTATGACTCAGGGGCATGGAGCCTTCAACATAAACAACAGTCCATTTAGCCCGTAAAGCTTCAGCCATGCGTTTAGCTGCTCTCACAAGTCTTGTCGCCAACGGGCTTGAACTTACACAGACTAATATTCGCTCTGTTGCAGGCCAGGGATGTTTAATTTCATGAATCTGGCGATATTCCTCCATCTCCGCCACAACACGCTCGGCAGTGTAGCGCAGAGCCAATTCTCTCAGGGCAATGAGATTACCTTTGCGAAAGAAATTTTCCATCGCAGAACTTGCCTGCTCCGGAAAGTAAACCTTGCCCTCTTTCAATCGGGTTAAGAGTTCATCCGGTGGCAAATCAACCAGTTCAATTTCATCGGCATTTTCCAGCAAAAAATCAGGCACTCGCTCCCGCACCGACACTTTTGTAATTTGAGCGACAAGATCATTCAGACTCTCAACATGCTGAACGTTTAGAGTCGTAAAAACGTCTATTCCTGACTCAAGAAGCTCCTGGACGTCCTGCCAGCGTTTTAGATGACGGCTACCGGGCGCATTTGTATGGGCAAGCTCATCCACAAGAATCACTTGTGCTTTTCTTTTAAGAGCCTCATCAATATTGAACTCACGAACTTTAGTGCCTTTGTAGTCAATTATTTGAGGCTCAATTATTTCAAGACCTTTCAGTAAAGCTTCTGTCTCCAGCCTGCCATGAGTTTCTACATAACCAACAACGACATCTACATTTTCTTCTTTCAGTTGTGCCGCAGCTCGCAGCATCGCGTAAGTTTTTCCAACGCCTGCCGTGGCGCCAAAAAAGATTTTCAACTTGCCCCGAGCACTCTTACGTTCCTCTTCCTTCAGGAGAGACAGCAATGCTTCGGGATCTCGTCGAGTTTCGGTCATATATTTATTGCATCAAGATCAAGATTGAGCTTTAAGACATTCACGCAGGGTTCGCCCAAAAAACCTAACTGTCTTTCACTGCTGTTTTTGTTTATCAATTTAATCAGCTTGCTCACCGGCAAAACTCTTTCTCGGGAAACCCGTCGCGCCTGTAGTATAGCATTAGCCCTAGATATCTGAGGGTCAAGCCCGGATGCAGAGCGGGTCACAGCATCAACCGGAACTTTCTCCTCAGCCTGCATGAAATTCTCCTTCCGGTAGTCAACCAAAAGCTGCCGCACTCCCGAGAATGATTCATCACGGTCGGATGTGGCAGGGTCATCCGCAAAACCAGTGATTAACTTTGCGGAGCATGGTCCAAGATTTGTTCCGGCAGATGCTTCACCTGAGTATGCGACCGCAGATGGACGCGGGTGGAAATAACGAGCGCTCTTGAAGTTCTGGGCAATTAACTCAGAGCCGATTATTGATCCGTCTTTCGCTTTTATAAGTGACCCGTTAGCCTGTCGGGGGAAGAGAAACTGCGAAATTGCAGTTATCAAAACAGGAAAAGCTATTCCCAAGAATATCGACAGGAGCAATGTCACTTTTATTGACGGCAGCAAGTGCTTTATCATGATCTTCTCCTATATTGCCGGTGCTAAGCGAAAGAAAACCAGCAAGTGATCTATCAAGCAGATAGCCGGAAAGGGCACAATTAAGCCACCCAGCCCATAAATAAGTAGATTGCGTCGCAATAATTCCTCAGCACTCATCGGACGGTACGAAACACCTCTCAAAGCGAGTGGAATCAACGCAACAATAATCAAAGCATTAAAAATCACTGCAGCTAAAATAGCTGAGTGTGCAGAGTGCAAGCCCATCAGATTCAGTCCCCAGAGAGCCCCTCTGCCGCCTCTTTCAAGCGCGTAAAGAGAACCGAAAATTGCAGGCAAAATCGCAAAGTATTTAGCAAGATCATTGGCTATTGAAAAGGTAGTAAGAGCCCCTCTTGTCATAAGCAGCTGCTTTCCAATTTCAACAACCTCGATTAATTTGCTGGGATTGGAATCGAGATCTATCATGTTTCCGGCTTCTTTTGCAGCCTGAGTACCCGTATTCATAGCAAGCCCAACATCTGCCGCGGCCAGTGCCGGAGCATCATTTGTACCGTCACCGGTCATCGCCACCAGGCGACCGCCATTTTGCTCCTTGTAAATCAAGTGCATTTTCGTTTCAGGGGTAGCCTCTGCAAGAAAGTCATCAACACCGGCTTCGCTTGCTATCGCAGCCGCAGTCAGCGGATTATCCCCCGTAATCATTACAGTTCTAATGCCCATGGAACGAAGCATTGAAAAGCGCTCTTTCATACCACCTTTGATCACGTCCTTCAGGTAAATAACACCTAAAAGTCCATGACTGTTATCTGCTGCGACAAGTGGTGTTCCTCCCGCCTGAGCAATTCTATTCACTTCTTGTTCGACCTCGGCAGGTACTTTTAAGGCGAGATCACGCACATAACGATACATCACTTCCGCCGCGCCCTTTCGAATCTGGCGTCCATTCATGTTCACGCCGCTCATTCTTGTATGAGCACTGAATGAAATGAAATCAGCATGCAAGTTTGATACTTCTCTTTCTCTCAATCCGAATTGTTTTGCCAGAGAGACGATAGATCGTCCCTCCGGTGTCTCATCTGCAAGCGACGACAACTGCGCCGCATCCGCCAGCATTGCTAGAGAGACTCCCGGCGCCGGGATAAACTCAACAGCTTGCCTGTTGCCCAGAGTTATAGTTCCTGTTTTATCAAGCAGTAAAGTATTTACATCGCCTGCAGCCTCTATAGCTTTGCCGCTCATCGCCAGAACATTATGCTGCAAAACCCGATCCATCCCCGCTATTCCGATTGCAGAAAGCAAAGCTCCGATTGTTGTGGGAATTAAGCAAACGAGCAAGGCAATAAGAGAGAAGAGATCCGGCACCTCTCCTGAAGCGGCTGCACGAACAGCAAAAATCGAAAAAGGCAGAATACTGACAACAGCGAAAAGAAAAATGATTGTCAGACCAGCCAGCAAAATATTGAGAGCAATTTCATTGGGCGTTTTTTGCCGCTGCGCGCCCTCAACAAGCGCAATCATGCGATCAATAAATGTCTCCCCGGGCTGCACACTGATTCTGATTCGCAGCCAGTCCGAAAGAACCTTGGTACCACCGGTAACAGCACTGCGATCACCGCCGCTTTCACGAATTACAGGAGCAGACTCGCCGGTAATAGCACTTTCATCAACGCTGGCTACACCCTCAATAACATCGCCGTCACTGGGAATTATTTCAGATGCTTTTACAAGAACAATATCTCCCTTGGCTAGACTGGTCGCCGCCACTGTTTCATACTCGTCCTTGGCAATTTCGCGCCTGGCACTTGTATCCTGCCGATTTTTCCTCAATGAATCAGCCTGAGCTTTACCTCTGCCCTCAGCAATCGCTTCCGAGAAATTGGCGAAAAGCACTGTAAACCAGAGCCAAAGAGTTATTTGCCCTTCAAAAAGCAAGCTCTGAAAATCACGGCAAGCAAAAAGATCCTCAACAAACAGATAAGAAGTAAGCAAAGATCCGACAGCCACAACCATCATCACAGGATTCTTTGCAAGAAGCAGAGGATTTAACTTCAAGAAAGAC
>JAIEPM010000503.1 GCA_019748395.1 Candidatus Obscuribacterales bacterium | reverse complement strand
TCTCTCTTTGCTGAAGAAACTCAGGCAGCAGGAAGCGTTCCTTCAAAAAGAGCACCAGAGCAGCTGCCGACTTTCAAGGAAGAATCTCAAGCAGTTCAAGCCGAAGCGGAAGCTCCCTCAGCAGAAGAAGAAGTTCCGGCAGCACTCAAGCCGGAAGAAGTCCCGGCTGAACTCAAGCCCGAAGAAGCGCCTCAAGCTCCGGCGGCCAGCCCCGCCGAAGAAGCTGCCGGTCGTCTTTTCGGAGACGTCAGTAACGACATCGAAGATATTTTCGGTTCATTAGTCGGAGATGAAGCTCAAAAAGATTTCGCACCGGCAGAAAGTCCGGCAGCAGAAAAAGCAGTTGAAGCAGCCCCGGAAGCAGCAGCTCCGGCAGGCGGACTCCTCAATGTCACCGACAACGATGTTTCAGACCTCTTTGACAATCTTCTAGCTGATGAGCCTAAAACAGAAGCTCCAGCTCCGGAGCCTAGCCCGGAACCGGCTCCGCAAGCGCCTCCTCCGGCAGCACCGGCCGCACCGGAAGCGACCCAATCATTCGGTCCGAAAATGGGTGAGTCCGGCAGCAGTGCTAAAACAGCAGTCAAAGAGTTCGGCAAGTTATCCGCAACAGCAGCAGCGAAGCCCGAGCAAAGTGCAGGCACTTTGAAAACGATCGGACAGATGTTGCTTGATACCGGCGCGGTAGAAAGAATCATCAAGTCAGCCGAAAAGGGTGAAGGTGGTTCGAAATGGAAAGTCCTGACCGTAGACCGCGGCGCCGACCTGCAAGCTCTAATGGATAAACTGGCCAGCTTCCCCGGCGTTGAAAGTGCTCTATTAATGGGCAAAGACGGACTGCTCTTGAGCAACACAGAATCATTATCAGCAATGAAGTATGTTTTTGGACCTCTCTCCCTGGCCATGCACAGTACAACAAACCTGGGCACTGCCAAGTTGCAGATGGGCGAGCTCAGACAGGCCATATTGAAATCAGGCGATAAAGTCAACATCATGGTTGACGTAGGTTCTGCAATCCTGGCTGTGTTCGGCGAATGGAATCCGTCCACTTTAGATCGCCTGATGGCGCACATAAATGCCGCCGTTACCGGTCAGGATACGGAATTACCGACCGAAGATGAAGCACCGGACCTCTCAGCTCAGCCGCAAGCCGCAGCTCCCGAACCGGTAGCCGCACCTCCAGCGGAAGCAAGCGGAGTGGTTAATGTTTCCGACAACGAAATGTCCGACATCTTCGATAACTTGCTTTCCGAAGATTCTCAAGACAAGAAAAAGGAAGAGGAAGCAGCCCCGGCAGCAGCTCCACAAGCAGCTCCGGCAGCGGGCGGACTCTTGAATGTCTCAGACAAAGAAGTCGGAGATCTTTTCGACAATTTGCTCGGCGAAGATGCAGGCGAAAAGAAATCCATGGATTTCAGCCCTGCCGAAGCGCAAAAGCAAGAAGCAGCGGCAGCTGCCGAGTCTGCGCCGGTAGCAGAAGAAAAGCCGCCGGAAAGCAAGAAAGACAAGAAGGACAAGAAAAAGCAGGACAGCAAGCCGCCTCAGCAAATGAAGGAGTTCGGCAAGCTATCAGTGCAAGCATCCAAGCAGGATGCAGGCGGTGCAGAAGGCGCGATGAAAGCGATCGGCAGACAGCTAATCGACGTTCAGGCCGTCGAAAACATCATCAAAGCCGGTGAGAAGCGCGAAAAAATCGGCTCGGGACTGACAACAGCCCGTGTGATCAGCGCTGCTCGCGGCGAAGGTATCAAAACCCTGCTAAGCAAAGTCGACACATACGAAGGTGTGATTGGCAGTTTAATTGTCGGCCATGACGGCATGGTGATCGCATCAACTCTGCAAGGCGGGGTCGACAAAGATGTTATGGGTGCGCTTTGCACAGCCATCCACAGCCATCTCGATGTAGCCAGCAAGAAAATGGAAAAGGGTAAATTACAGCAAGCCGTATTTGTTTGCAACGATAACAAGCTGACTGTAATGACGGCAGTAGCAGTTGGAATTCTGGCTGTTTTTGTCGACAATGCCGGAGTCGAAAAGGTCGATGGCTTGCTGAACGCCATTGAAACCACGGTCAAAGGCTAGAAAAAAAGTTCAAGAAAAAGAGAGGACTGCCCTAAAGCAGCCTCTCTTTTTTTATTGAATCAGTTCAAAGCAGTTTCAATAATTCCAACAATTCTTTGATATCAGGCATGCCGTTATGAATATGGCGAATTGTGCCGTTCTTATCGATAAGAAACAGCTTGCGGTTTGCGCTGCGATGCCCCTCACGCAAGGCACCGTAAAGGCGCCCGAGCTCACCGCTGGTATCCGATACCAGAGCTTGTTTCAAGTTATGCTTACGGCTGAAGCGCTCATGACTCTCCATACTGTCACAAGACACACCCAGAACCAGGGTATCTGCGGATTCAAAAGAAGCAAGGGACTCGCTAAATGCGCACATTTCAATGCTGCAACCGGGTGTACTGTCCTTTGGATAAAAAGCCAGAATCAGATTCTTCTTGCCCCGAAGCTCAGCCAGTTTCAGACTGCCTGAGGGATAAAGAGTCACTGTAAAATCTGGAGCTTTTTCACCGACTTTAAGTTCAATCAAAGATTCTTCCTGAGAAGTCATTCTTGCTCCTTTTATTGACTCGCACCAGCTTTGCTAAGAGCATCAAGCACAATATCCTGGCTCAAGGCTTCCGGCAAAAGCACGGGTTGCTCGGGATGCTCCGCCGGATATACAACATAAACAGGCACGCCGGAGCGACCGAACTTGCGCAAAAGATCGCTTATCTCCGCATCTTGAGCGGTCCAGTCGGCTTTGAGAGGCACAACATTCAGCTCCTTGAACTTAGCGATGACGGAAGGCGTATTTATAATGGTCGCCTCATTTACTTTGCAAGTAAGGCACCACTTGGCAGTAAAGTCGATAAAAACAGTTTTCTTCTGTTTTAAAAGCTCATCTAATTTGGATTGCTTGAACTCCTGCCATTGAATGCCGTTTTTATCATTGCGTTCTGTTTGGGAGCCGATCGTTGCTTTTGTGCCGAACAACTCGGGATAGGGTTTTAGCAAGAACCAGTAAGACGCTGCACAAAGAGTGAGAGCAATAGTCCAGACCACGGCTTGACGCTTGCCGGTGGAAGTCAGATCGATAAATCCACCGACAATCCAGGCAGCGGTCGAAAGCGCCAGCAAAAATCCGATTGCCGAAACCAGAGCATCGGCATCAACCAGTCCGCCCAGAACCGAAAGCAGCCAGACGACCGTGGCAAGCAAAAGGAAGCCCATGGATTCTTTGAATTTTTCCATCCAGGTACCGGGCTTCGGCAAAAACTTCATCCAGTCGGGACGCAAGGCCAGAACAAAATATGGCGAGCTCATGCCCAGGGCAATCACCAGAAAGATGCTCAAAATCTGCCACCATGGTTGGACAAAAGCAAATCCCAGAGCCGTTCCCAGGAAAGGCGCCGTACACGGAGTGGAAAGCACCGTTGCCAGTACACCCTTGAAAAAAGTGCCGACTAAACCTTCCGAACTGGCCAGTTCATCAATAGATTTCTTGCCTGCAGTCAAATCAAAATAGAAGATCCCGAACATGGAGAGCGCAAATAAAGTGACCACCGCCGACATCGAAAGAACAAAAACCGGATACTGAAATTGAAAACCCCAGCCGATTTTTTGACCGGCGCCTTGAATTGCGATAACCACCAGCCCCAGTGCCAGAAAGGAAAGAACAATGCCTGATACGAAAGTGATACCGTGTTGAAATACACGCTTTTTGTCCTCGCCTGCTTGTTGAATCAAACTGAATACTTTGATTGAAATAACCGGCAATACGCAGGGCATGAAATTAAGAATGAAGCCACCGATAAAAGCGAAACCAAGATAAGGCAAAATGCCTTCCGAAGCTGCCTTGGACTCTGTCTTCAGAGTCCCGGACTCAGTGTCCGGAGACTTTTTTTTTCCCTCGCTCTTGGAACCTCCATTATTGGCAGCAGCACCGCTTTCTGAGATAGCATCTTTAGCAGGACCGTTGAAGTTGACAGGCGCGAATTTTTCAAGATTATCCGCAACAGCTTCAGCCGCCACAGGCAAAGTCAGTTCCAGCTTGGCAGAACCGGGGACACAGGCGTCTTTACAGGCCAGCCATTTGACGGTGGCTTGAAACTTGAGTTCAGTACCTGCTTTCAAATCAGCAGGAGCTTGAAGCTCAGCGGCGATCACTGTATGTTCGTTGTATCCGTAAGTGACAATACCTGCATCAACCAGCTTATGTGGTCTTTCCCAGAGCAAGTCCGAAGCTTTGAATCCATCAGGAAGCTCAAAGCTGATTTTTGTCGGCATTCCGGCCTCGCCGCTTTCCCGATAATATGTATGCCAGCCGGGAGCCATATTCAGCTCCACACCAAGCCTGAATTTTTCGCCTGCTTTAATGGTCTTGCAGTTTGAAATCAAAACAGCTTTTACGGCCGACTCATCAGCCGCAGCCTCGACTCTGGAAAGAATGGGAGTGTTTTGGCTTGTCGAGGGACTGAGGGCAAAAACCGCGATTGCTAGTAAAGATAGAACTAAAAGCCGACTGAAGTACAGGAAAGTTTTTTTGTTCATGGGATAACCGCTCGGGACACAGAGCTTATTCTATATCAAGTTCCGATTTCGGCCTTAAAAAAGGCAGAAAAGAGGAAATCCCAAAATAGCTATCTAAATCAGGGCTTGCTTCTTGTAAAATGCGGAGCAAGAGCGTTTTTTCCGGCAATCTGCCTGTAAATTCTGGCACTCTTGCGCAAGGTTCTTTGCAAAGTCGGATAGCTGACGCGCACCAGGCCGAATCGAGCCCTCAGACCCTCAGCCCACTCGAAGTTATCGATAAGAGACCAGTGCAAATAGCCTTTGACATTTGCACCGTCTGTAATAGCACGATAAAGTGACATCAAATGCGATACCAGGTAGCGAATCCGCCCGGCATCTTCAAGCGACCAGTCGCCTTCTGCAAGCTCGGCTTCATACATGTTGGCGTGCCCATTTTCGGTAATATAGATATCTCGCAAACGCCCATTTTCATCGTATCGATAAGGCTTGAGCTCATGCACGAGTAAATTGTAGAGTCCCTGAGGATAACTTTCCCAACCCAGCCCGGAAAGCTCGTTTTCAGCAATTTCCGACTTAACTCCAAAAATATCAATCGGAAACTTGAACTCAAACTCGCAGAACTGTCTTGTGTAATAGTTGATACCGATGAAATCCATACTGCCCGCCAGTCCTTCAATTTCGCCGGACAAATCTCGCAAACGGGGATCCAAACTTGCAGGCCACGGGAAGTTCAATTTACCGGTATGCAAAGCGGACATGAAACTGTGATTGAAAACGGAATCTCGCATATGACGCACGAGATGATCGAATGGGTTGAACTTATGCCTGGGTGAAAAGCTCATCCAGTGGTGAGTTACGCTAACCCGAGCATTAGGAATGCGAGTGTGAATCTTCTTGTAAGCTCTGGCATGACCTCGCAATAAATTGCGCAAGCATTCAAAGCCACCCATGTAATTGTGCTGATAACCAGGCGGCCAAAGTCCGGCAACATAACCCTGGTAAACAGATGCCAGAGGTTCATTAAGAGTCAGCCAGAAATCAACATACTCACCAAGTTCTTCGGCGACAAAATCAGCAAAGCGCTCGAACTCATCAATGCTCTGTTCGTTGTTCCAGCCGCCTATTTCAGCAAGCCAGCTCGGCAAGCAAAAATGGAAGAGCGTCACAAAAGTTTTGAAGCCCTTTGCTTTGAGGAGCTTGAGCATGTCTTTGTAAACAGCAAGAGTCTCGTCATCTTTTCGATAAACATGACCCGGACCGGGACACATGGCAGGCCAGTTCAAACTTAGCCTGAAGCTGTTGAGATTAAGCTGCTCGCAAAGTTCGATATCCGATTGGTAACGCGAAAAGAATTCACAGGCCTTGTCTGCGGTCGAACGATCTAAAATTCGCCCTTCCTCTTCAGTCCACTTCGCCCAGTCCGACAAGCGATTGCCGATTTCGTCAGGATGCCCTTCCACTTGAAAGTGGGAGGTTGCAACTCCCCAGAGAAAACCTTCCGGGAAATGAAAAAAGTTCTTAGTGCTTGCTGCTTCAAGGGGAGCGCCGGCTAAGTCGTCGTCTAAATGAATCAGGTCTTCCGATTCGTCAGGAAAAGGTCCTGAATTAGAGTCACTAGCGCCATTTGGAAGCGCTGATTCCGTTATTTTGCTAGCCGCCGACTCTGAATTTGTGGACATCGCACCCTAACCCATAGCCTTGAAGAAATAAAACCGCCCTTATCTTGGAATCTCATTATAAGGATTATAATTGAGACCCTATTGTTCCCGAGCAGAATTCTGAGCCCGGGCTAAGAATCAGGGTAAGGACCTATTGTCATCTTACTACTGATCAAATCTATTCACAACAAAGTATGACCCAAAGAACAGATCTAAGTTCCTTTTCGGCTTCTGCAGAGACGTCCGAACCGAATTTGACTCCATCTGTCACCATAAAGGACGAGCCCTGGAAACTGCCTGCAGCCATGGCAGTCCTGATATTTCTGAACTTATATTGCTACCAACGCACATTGAACGGCTATTTTCTGGCTGACGATTTTGTCCATGTGGCTTACCTTTTTGATGTTTTCAACGGGCATCCGGAGAAACTGCTGGAAAACTTCACAGGCAATTGGATGCATGCCTGGGGAACACAGTTTTATCGTCCGTTCATTTCTTTGACTCTGGCATTTGATTACTTGCTCGGCCGTGGAAACGCCCTGATCTTTCATTTGAGCAACACCCTTTATCACTGCGTTTCCAGCATTTTGCTGTTTTTCATTTCCCGGCGCCTCTGGCGCGATTTCGAGGCAAAGCAGAGTTTCATAGCTGCACTTTCGGCAGCCATGTTCTTTGCGGTCTGCCCTCTTCACACTGAAGTCGTAAGCTGGATAATCGGCAGAGTCGACGGTGTTTGCTTGTGCTTTTATCTGTCCTCGTTCTTGCTTTATTTGAGATGGAAAGAAAAGCCAGGCAAGCTGACCGGCAGCGCGAGCCTTTTTTGCTTTGCACTGGCACTACTGTCAAAAGAAATGGCGGTGACACTGCCACCACTTCTAGTACTATACGAATTGTTTTACTCAAGAGAGAAAGAGCTAAAGAAACGAATCGTCAATGCCGCAAAAGATACGGCCCCGGCCTGGGCGTTGCTGGCGCTTTATTTCGGCATACGCAGCTGGGCGCTGGGCACCGGCACAGGTGGTTACGGCGGCTCTGTCGGTGAGGGGCTGAGTTCCTCTTTCTTCGAGCGCTTCAAATCTGCAATCAAAATAATTCAACCCTTCAATGCCGAGCTCATTTCCGAACCGGACCGCTTGCGCAAGAATCTCTACAGCCTCTACAAAATCGGCGCAATTTTCCTGGCTGCGCGCATTATTCTTTTGCGCAATTATTTGCCCCAACTGAAAAGCTCTCTATTTTGCCTGCTCTGGCTCCTGCTTTCTCTGCTGCCTACATATCAGGTTTTCAACATAACCGACAGCTTGATGTGCAGCCGCTTTGCCTACTTTGCCACAGCACCCATTTGCCTCTTATTAGCCCTTTGCCTCAGTCCTTTGTGGGGTCAAAATCCCAAATACAAGCTAAAGGCTCTCTGCTTGGAGCGCATCTCCCTTTTGATTACAGGCGTTTTTGTTTTTCAATTCAGCCAGATCTGCATCAAGAACAACAGCGCCTGGGCTCACGCCGGCAGCCAGCTTAGGGAGTTCCGCAAAGCCCTGAGCTCTGCCTGCCAAAACTTGCAAGCAGATCAAAAAATCATTTTACTGAACGCCCCTCAAAGGATGGAAGGCGCTCATATGCTATACAACGGAGCTATGTTGAGCGTTCTTTTGTCCGAGCCACTTTCAAAACCGGCAATTGCAAATCGCATACTTAGTTTTGAACCTCCAACCTACGGCGACCCGGACCTTATTAACATCGACAGATTGCGAGATTTAGAAGCAAAACAAGAAACAGAAATCACTTACTGGGACATGAGCCGCAAGTTACTAGTGAAATTCATTCCGCAAAAAGCAGAAGCCCTAAACCTGAATTTTCCGCTTCAGGATTTGAATGAAGCAATTAAAGCAAACGCGGAGCGAAATTCAGCTATCGTCATTGATTCACCGCTGCTGAAGCTGCCTTCACTTGCAGTAGATTTTGTCGTTTGCAAACTCAGCAAAAACAATTCCGCCAATGGCTTACTGACTCTCTACTGGACATCCGAAAACTTTCCTTCTTTCTCAGCAGAGCGCAGCTTAAACCTGCCTATAAAGCCGCCCTCCGAGGAGCAGCTCTATTTCTTTCCGGTTTCCGAACATAAGTCATGGCTCTGCTCAAACAAAATTGAACGCCTGAGACTGCAATTTCCGCCAACTTATAAGCCGGCTCACGATGATGCAGCAGGACCATTGACTGAACTTCGAATAATTTCAGGAGAGAAACTGATACCGAAACTGAAAGCCGACACAGAAAATATGGCGGAGGGTCTCGACGGCATTTACAGACCTCTTAAAGATGAAATCGAGCTGAGCGCAGACGCCTCTAAACTTGAAGGCAGCAGTCAAATATTGCTTGAAATTTCGAAAGCCAACTCCTGGTTTGAACACTACAGCGGCACACTACGCGATCAAAAACCTTCAAAAGAAACTCGCTTGAGCCTGAGCCGGGCAGGACAAAAAGTAACATTCAAACTGAAACGCAGCGACTTTCCGGAATCCGCCTATTATGAATTGCGTTGCTTCGCTTTGGACAAGACCGGCAAAGTTATTGGATTTTGCTCGAATCCGCTTAACCTGCAAATTAACTAAAGCGGGCATAAGGAATTAGACGCGAAGCATGCTGAACTTGCCGGAGAGGGCAAATGTCGGAAGAACTCATTTCGCTAAGCCAGAACGACCCGGAACTTTTCCCGGCCCGCTATGAAAACCGAGGCTTGCTTCATGAAGGCGGAATGGGGCGTGTTTACCGCGTTTTCGAGAAGCAACTGCAGCGAGAAATGGCGATAAAAATGCTGCATTTCTCGCAAAGCTCCGACAAATCGACAGAAGAGCGCTTCATGCGCGAGGCAAAAATACTCGCCTCACTTGAGCACCCAAATATAGTAAAGTTGATGAACTGGGGAAGCAACGCCTCCGGTGAAATCTATCTCGTAATGGAGCTCTTGGAAGGCAAAACTCTGGCTGAAGAACTTAAAGAAAAGCCGCTTGGACCGGGTAGTTTTTTTGAAGTATTCTTGCAAGTTTTGAAAGGGCTCAGCTATGCTCATCAAAAGGGAGTCATCCATCGCGACTTAAAGCCGGAGAACCTGATTCTCTCAAGGAAAGAGACCGAACTAAAAGTCAAGATTATTGACTTCGGCATCTCACAAACAGAATCAGCCGAATTCAGCAAAACAGAAACACTTACAAAAACAGGCGCAGCCATAGGAAGCCCGGTCTACATGAGCCCTGAACAATGCAAAGGCGAAGAGCTGAAAGCCAGCTCCGACATCTATTCGCTTGCTTGCGTAATGTATGAGTCCCTGAGCGGCGCCCCGCCGCATGGGGGAGAATCGTCAATGGAAATTCAATATAAGCACTGCAATTTGCAAGCTCCATCGCTCGATAAACTTGCAAGTTCAAATACCGAGAAAAGACTGGCAAAAGTTCTCGACGAATGTTTATCCATTGATCCGTCAAAAAGACCACAATCAGCGGAAGAACTATTTGAGATCCTCAAGCAAATCTCAGGAGAATCTACGCAAACAGGGAATTTTTTCAGAACAAGAGCAGAAGGGAAGATCCTAAAGCTTCACCACCCACTTCTCTTCGGCGCTCTGCTTCTGGCAATCACTATTACATCGACGGTCTTTCTAATCAGCAATAAAATCAGAAGTCCAAAGCTCTCAAGTCCCGTGGCATTAAACAAAGAAGCGGATAAAAGTCTAGAGCGCTTGCAAAAAGACAGGGAGAGATTCCGGAAACGCTACCTTTCAGCGCCTTCCGGTGACGAGAAATATGAATCGGCCCAACAATACCTGGATGGCATATTTGAATATTCCGAAGGGCTCAGGAGCATGGGTCGGAGCTCTGAAGCAAAACAAGCTCTAGAAGAAGCGCTTTCACTTTGCAAAGTTCTGGATTTAAAATCGGAGCAATGCCAGGCAAAGACACTCTACAATATAGCCAGCTGCCAACTAGACGAGAAAGACTACAAAGGGGCGCAGAAATCTCTGGATAAGGCCCGAGCTTGCAAATTCGGCTCGGACCTTACCAGCGGAGACATCTGCCGAGCGCAGATTGGGCTGGATATTAACACCCACGATTTTAAGGACGCAAGCAAGAATCTGGAAAAGATCTGGGGCTTTGAAAAAGCAAACGAAGAGATGCACCGCTCGGATCTGTCAGTCGAAATGATGGGAAGATTTCAAAAGAAAAACGCAGCGCACAAATTAATCAAGAACTTCGGGTTCATGAAAAATTGCAAGCACTTCATAGCAGAGCTTAGAGAGCAAAAATTGGAAAGCCTGAACGAAATTAATGGCGCCGTTGAATTCTTGAACCTGATCACATGCATCTGCCTCGATTATCAATCAGCAGTTTGCGAACAGTCGCTTGCGGCTGCCGAGTACCTACTGAAAGCAATTCCGGAAAGCGACAAAGAGACTGAAAAGCTGAAAGAGAGAACTAATGAACTGCGCTCGATTCAGCGTCGATATAAACAAGAAAAGCGTTTTTTCATATTACCGGCCGATTCAGACTCCTGAAGATGGATCAAAAACAAGACGAAAAGCAAAACGAACGCAGTTCGATAAGAATTGAAACTTACGGATTGCCGGAGCGCTTTGAAATTAAAGGTCTAATTGCCGAAGGCGGTATGGGTGCGGTTTTGCACGCTCGCGAGTTGCTTCTCGACAGAGAGGTTGCAATAAAAATTCTTAAAATGCAAAGAGAAGAAGACAAGACCACCCTTGCACGCTTTGCCAGAGAAGCAAAGCTGCTTGCATCTCTTAGACATCCGAATATTGTCCGCTTCTTGAGCTGGGATGTCACCGAGTCTGGAACTTCATTTCAAGTTCTCGAATATCTTGAAGGCCAGCCCCTATCCAAAGAACTGGAGCAGAGCAAACGCCTCTCCGCCAGCCGTTTCTACAGTATATTCAGCCAGGTCTTAGCCGGTCTCAGCGAGTCTCACGAAAATGGAATCATCCACCGGGACATAAAGCCCAGCAACATTATGCTCTGTCCGACATCAAGCGGCATTTGCCCCAAACTTATCGATTTCGGCATAGCTCGTACACAAAATCCGGCAGGAGAATCTCAAGACATAACAAGAACAAGAGCCGTGCTCGGCAGCCCGAGCTATATGAGCCCGGAACAATGCAAGGCCGCAGAACTAACTCAAGCAACGGACATATACTCACTTGGCTGTGTTATGTACGAAGCTATCAAAGGCTCACCACCACATCAAGGTGAAACAGCCATGGAAATCATGTACAAACAAATTTCCAATGAACCAGACCCGCTTAGCGCGGCTGCCTCCGACGAATCCAGCCGCAGGCTGGCAACACTCATCGAGAAATGCCTGAACAAGAATCCGGAGGAAAGACCAAGTGCAAGTTCTTTGAAAGAAGAACTTGATCGCATATTCCAGGAAAAGAATCTCGACAGTTCAAGTTTTTTTGCAAATGCAGTCAACACGGAAAAGCAAAGAACTTTAATGCCCTCCATGCTTCTCATTCCAGCAGTCCTTTTGATTTTGATCTTCGCCTTGCTGACGGTCCAAAAGAAAGCAGGATCGCCTGAGATAGAATCAAATCACTCTGCGGAAAGAGCAATCAATTACCAGAAACGCCTGCTCAAAAGAGCAAAAATCGCCTACGAAGCAAGCCATGGAGCAAATACCAGAGATGCATGGCTTTACATGGAAGGTCTGCTCGGTCTTGCGGCTCTGCAATATCAAGCTAAAAAATTCTCCGACGCAGAATCAAGTTTTGCACTGGCAGAAAAAATCGGTCCGGAAATAGACAGGCTAAGAAAAAACAGTGACGCAAAAGCTTATATCGGGCGATACGAGGCAGAATACAAAATTAACCGCAATCAAATTTCCGAAGCTATGAAACAAATAGACGACGCTTTGCAATCAAAGGTGGACGACTCGAATTTCATTGCTGATTTAGCCAGACTTAAAGTCATACTTTTGCTGCGGCAGTCGGATCTAAAGAACGTGCAAAAACCACTGCAGAAAATGTTTCAATACGGCTTCGTACACAACGCTACCGAAAGAGAAGTTCTGAACCGCCCAGGATTTTCACTTGAAAGCAAAGGCGTCGAAAACGCGAGATTTGTCTCAAGAAAGCTCCAGGCTCTGACGCTTCGCAACAAAGTCGACAAGCTTTACGCCCTTGAAATTTACAACCAGTTGGCAAAATACCTGACGCAAGAAAGCGCGCCGCTTCGAGCCACGGAAGCGCCACTCTTAGACCTTGCAAAAGATCCTCAACTAAAGGCGGAAACAAAAATTCTAAAAGAAAGCTACAAAAATCTTGCCGCTAACGCCGAACTCTGCGGCGAGCCGGATAAAGCCAGGGCATATCTGGAGAAGGAAAAATCAATTTCAAACTAATTGAGCAGGTCTTCCCCAGACAGACTGAAGGCTAAGCATTTTCTTCTGCAGCTCATGGCGGGCTCGACGATCCGGACAGCCATTTGCTTCCCAATAAAGCTGCCACCATTTGCGGTGCGCCTTCTTTTTCCCTTCCGAAGCTTCTTCTTCGCAGATTTCATACATGCGATCAAGGAATGCAAGAGCTTCATCTTGCGCCGACTCTGATTCAGGCTCCAGCTCAGCTTCAGTATTGAAGAGCGAAGGCGAGATGTTATGCCGCTCCTGTGAGTATGACCACCGCAGGAGTGTCATTATGCTTGGGTCCAGCCTCGAAAAATCACACTGGTAGGTTTCAAATCGACGAAGTATTTTCTCTGGATAAAATTCGATATGCCCTTGCTCCGGCCAGGGGCGGCCATCTTCAAGTGGTTCGGATGACCCATTTTCGTATACGAGAAAGTAACCGGCAAAGCTGCTAATCAAAATCTTGAATAGTTGATCTCTGATTCTAGACCAGGCCTCGGCGGAAATATGCGAGGAGAAACCCGGGTTTTCCGTGTCATCCAGAGCCAGATCTATAGTCCTGATCGCATTACAAACTTTGAAAAGAGCAGGGCGCTCAAGCTTGAGCTCAAGTCTTCTACAGTAGAAATAAGCTTCGTCAAGCGGCATACTCCGCCTTCGTTCATTTCTAGCCATGATGCAGCCCTGCCAATAAGGAACGAGCTTGTTATACCCAGGGTTGCCAAGCTTTTCTCGCTCACCCAAAATATTTCCCTGACACTGGGCTTCAAGAGCCTGTTGAAGCGACAAGCGCCCAAGCGAAGGAACTAAAATCCCCCCAAGACCAAGCAGCTGTAGCCTTTTGAAGAACTTAAAACAGCGAAATCACGCATTATCAGCACTGGAAGCCCTTCTCTGCGACAGCAGAGCAGCCCCACGGAAGGCCCCGGCTCCGGGTGCCGTTACATCCCGAGCGGTGACGGCTCCTGTCATGCTCGGGATGAGACCCCGGGCGTTTATAATATGGTCCTTGCCGGAAAACCGGATGGCAGCAATATCGTGAATGAAGTACATGGTTCAAAAAGCTCGCAAGAGCCTAAGCTAACTCTTAAACCGGCTCGGATAGATTTCAGATCCGCAAAAGTTCAGATGGTCTTTGCGGCCCTCGCTGTTTTTGGGGTTTGCTTCATCTCAATGTCTCCGACGCTAGGCGCCGGATTTTTGCTCGATGATTTCTTGCATCTGGACTACGTAAGCAAAGCATTTCACGGGAACTGGGATTCTTTTCTATTCAATTTTTATGGCAACTGGGCAAACTCTCCAATAATGAAGAGCTATCGCCCGCTCGTGTCCTTGAGCATTTTGACCGACTTCGCCGTCTGGGGAGCAAACTCCTGGGGCTATCACCTGAGCAATCTCCTGCTTTACTGGGGCTCCTGCGTACTCGTCGGCTTGATCAGCATGGAACTAACAGGCATGCGCGGCAATAAATTAGGCGCAGCCGCTTCCTTCTGGGCCGCTCTGCTTTTCGCTGTTTACCCCCTTCACCTGGAAGCCAGTGCCTGGATCATCGGCAGAGTTGATTTACTCTGCACTCTTTTCTACCTGACAAGCATATTTGCTTATTTTCGCTACCGTCTTTTACGTGAAAAATTCTACTTTAAGCTTTCGCTTCTAGCATTTCTGGCGGCACTGCTCTCTAAAGAAATGGCGGTAACACTGCCGATTGTAATCGCTGCCGCAGAGCTCTTATTGGCACCATTCTGGGACGACAAGTCGGCGCCGGAATTAAGCAAACAGAAGCGCAGTCAGCGCATCACCGCTGTGCTTTCCTACTGGTATTTGCTTGGATTGTTTGCGACCTGGCGAACATTTTGTTTAGGGACTCTGTTTGGCGGCTACGGAAGCGGCGGGCTTCATGCTCTTCAGAATTTTTTGAATAAAGAGAGTATCGACAAAATCCTGTTCCCTCTAAACCTGGACCTTCTCTCTCGCACTGGAGAATGGGATCTTAAAGAGGCGCTGCTTCGTATTTTGAAAGGAGCATACCTGAGCATTCTTGGAATCGGCGCTTTTAGATTGCTCATTCAGAGTGCATCAAAGCGCATCCTGCTTTTTCTTCTAATCTGGCTTCTCGCCTCAGTTTTGCCGACATACCAGATCTGGCTTATCAGCCCCAATCTTGTCGGCAGTCGTCTGTTTTTTCTAGCGTCTGCTCCATTTGCGATCTTACTCAGCTTTCTTGCTTTACCCGCAATAGATATTGTCTCTTCAAAAATTACAAGAATTCTAAGTGTCGCTGGTTGCCTGGCGCTGCTCACCCTGAGCTCGATTTGGTCCTACTGGTTGAACTTCGACATGCAAGCATGGTTAGTTGCCGGTGCATCCATGCGAAAATTTCAGGAAGAGCTAATTTCAAAACTCAAGGAACTTAAGCCGGAGCATTCAATTTTACTTCTTAGCTTGCCGACGGATTACTCCGGCGCAGGCATGCTGACTCGCGGACAGTACTTGAAATTTCTTTTGCAAGCTCCCAATACAAAAGAGGATCTTTCATCAAAAGTTATGACCCTTGAGCCTCCGGACACTGCAAGTCCGGTAGAAGCAAGCAATTACAACTATTCGAAAGCTCTTTCAGCGGCTTTGCAAAACCCGAAAATCGACAAGGTTTATACATGGAACGACGCCACAAGCCGGAAAGAAGCAGGAAGTTTCGCAATCTGGAAGAAACCGAGTGCAGAGACTAAAGCACTAGCCTTTGCGTTGAGCGATGAAAACTGCCGCTTTGTTCCCGATGCCGAAGGAAGCGACTTTCAGAAACTCGACGCCGACAAGGCAGAAAAGCCGAGACTGGCGAATCTGAAAGAGTGGACTCTCGAAAAGGATGGCGGAAGGACTTTCCAGCTCAGTGAGACAGGAGCGCTTCGAGTCAGACCAGGGACAAGTGGACTTACAGTTCTATTTCCAGAGCAAGCAATCTCACCTCGTGAACTACAAAAACTGATCCTCGACTGCAAGTGCATCGCCGGAACAGCCCCGATTCTGAACATCTGCTGGTTCACAGAGGGAGCCAAGAAACTTTCCGCTGTACCGATTCAGCTGAACAATAACAGACTCGAAACAAATCTCGGACTCTACAAAAGCTGGGCATACGCTCCGCTAGTGAAGCAATTAGCTATTCACTTGCCGGGTGGAGACTACGAGCTTGAGCTCTCTAGGATTGAACTGCAAAACTAAAGATTGAGAATCTGGAACTATGAAGCAAGTGTCTTAGATCTATCCGCAAAACTAGAGAGCTTCAGACCTTTTTCTTTTAGTATTTGGGAAAGCTCCTCACAAATTTGCCTGACCGCCGAAGGTCCTCTATATACAAAGCCTGTGTATATTTGCAAATAGCCTGCTCCGGCATCAAGATATTCAAAAGCATCCGCACCAGTGATGATACCGCCTACACCGATTATTATTTGCTCTGATTTTTTCTCAGCTGCAATTTTTCTTGTAAGCTCAAGATTCAATTTCTTGAGCGGCCGCCCGCTCAATCCACCGTTTCCGATTTCTTTAAGTCGCTCGGCCGGGGTATTAAGCTCGGCTCTGCTAATGGTGGTATTTCCGCAAACAAAACCGCTGATCTTATATCTTTCGGACTGCTTCAGCACTTCCTGCAAAAACGAATCGCCGCTATCAGGAGACAATTTCAACAACAAGGGAAGAGCCGCCGTGTTCGATTGAGCAAGGGCATCGAGGACTCGATCCAAGTGCTCACTTTCCTTCAAAGCTCCTTCGGCTGTGTTTGGGCAACTGGTGTTGAGAGTCACATACTTGATCGGCAGAGACTTAACACATTCAAACGTATAAACGATATCCTTAACAGCATCAGAAGCGCTAATGGAAGGGTCGTTGGTTTTAGCAATATTGATGCCGACCGGCAGTTCGAATCTTTTTGATTTCAAGAATCGCGACACTACGTCCGCGCCGAGGCCATTTAAGCCCAATCGATTAATAAGTGCAGCATCTTCTTCCAGACGAAACAAGCGCGGCTTCGGATTGCCACCGTGTGGACGCGCACAAACCGAGCCGATTTCAGCGAATCCGAAGCCCAGGGACGAAAGGGCTTCAATCAAATTACCGTTTTTGTCGAAACCGGCAGCAATGCCGATTGGATTTTGCAGGCTTGTCGAAAAGAGCTCAGTCTGCAAATCATCCTTCTTATATCGAAGCCCCAATGCGGGAAGAAGCGGTGAAGACATTTTCAATGCATGATGGGCGAGCTCATGAACAGATTCGGGATCCATCCCGAAAAAAAATGGTCTCAAGAATTTCTCGTAAAGCAAATCTCTAGCCATACATTGCTCCGCCTTGCATCTAATGATATCCCAAAAGCCCCAAAGCGTCACAGATTTCAAGACGAGAAATAAAGGTCGGAAAAATACAATGGACTATTGCCAATAATTTCTGTCGGCAGAACTTGAACATCCGTTGTAAACTTTCTAGGCGAGCTGCCCCATGATGTCAATAAATAATTGCTTTTGAGATGAAGCGAGCCTATTCAATAGCCTTCAAACCTTCGCCCGGACCCTGTCGCGAGCCCGTCACCAAATTCGGCGGGCAACCTGTTTTCATTCAGGAGCCGCAATGGCCATTGAGCGCATCCACCGGCGAACAAATGAAGTTTATTTGCCAGATACAGCTTTATCCCGAGCTTTTCGGGCAGGTTTCAGGACGCATGGCATACATATTCATGACGGATCTGGAAAAACAAGTCGTCCCTGCGTGGGACCCGGACGCAGGCGAGAATGCGGTCATTATTCAACCCGGAAGACCTGTGCGCGTAAAAACAATAGCAGCAACAGCCGGACCGACGATTTACGAATATGTCGAAGTCCCGGGGGACGATATGCTGCACCCTCGCTCTTGCGAGTTTCTAGTGGATGTTTTCAGACGAAGCGATCCGGACTTCGTTGACGAAGCACACCGTGTTGCCATGGAAGATCCAATATTCGAGAAATACTCGAAAGAAGTTGAAGGCAACAAATTCGGGGGCACACCTGCATTTTTGCAAGAAGATGCGCTGCCTCCCAGCGGACATTTGCTTCTACAACTCGATTCAACGAAAGTGCCCTTCTACATAAACTTCGGCGACTGCGGGATTGGCTATGCGTTTATCTCGCCTGACGGAAGCATGGGCAAATTTCTATTCCAGAGCTACTGAGAACAGTTTAGTCCAACTCACAAAAAGATGATCCTGATGAGAATCCCTGTCCTCCCCCTCCGGATAGAGAATTTCCCAAAAGACTGAATTTAAGCCATAAGTCAGCCGATATTTACTTATCAATGAGCTAAACTCAAACGCGTTCCAGTAGGCCGATGAGAGGACTAGCGTCTATGAACCCCAATAAAACAAACTCAAAGCAAACTCCCGCCGACGCAAATAAATCATTAGTTTTGAATGAACCAGGAAATGGTCACTTTTTTTCTGGACTTCGTAAATCATCAAAAGAGGATAAGCGCATCGAAGCAAAATGCAACAGTAGCTGCAGCGGCTCTTGCAAATAATCCAACATGCGCTTATGAACAAAAGAGAACTTGAAAGCATCAAGCGAAAGATAGACGCTTTCGATACAGCTGAAAAGCGGTTCTGGCAATCATTTGCACACTCTTTGTCCGGCGAAATGGACTGGGAACTGGATTTTTGTGAACTGGCAATTCAGGAATACAAAAAATTCACGATACTCTCCCCCGGCAATATGGTTCCCTCCATTTGCGTGGATTCTGTTTGGCATCTGCATTTGTTACATACGCGAGCCTACCAGCATTATTGCAAGGACGGTCTCGGCATCCCATTCTTGCATCATCAACCTTCCCCTGACACAGTCGATGCCAAAATCAACGACCAAAGGGGCTATCTCAAAACTCTAATCGCCTACGAAAATTATTTCGGCAAACCACCTGTGGAAATCTGGGGCGGAGATGCAAAAAGCTTCGCCAAAAGAAACGGCATCAGCCCGGCTTAACGCCTCTCGATCACAAGTCATCCAAAACCTTTAGCAACCACATATCTTTTCCTCGAGCAGCCATAAGCGAGAGAGCGAATTTAGGAGAATTCAAGCCAATTTCAATTGGTATGCTTACCTGAGGCAAGCCACCTATTGATGCCGTTATATTGATTAAGTGGTTGCGAGCTCGATTGGAAAGCAACTCATCTCGAGAGGCGTTACAGCTGGGAGGCCAGTTCCAGACAGTGGGAAAGCAAAGAATCCGTTCTGCCATAATTTCATCGAGTTCTGAAAGAACAGATATTCTCTCTTCTTCAGCTTGCGAGCAACTCTCCTTGCTCACGTTTTGGCTCAAGAGAAATCGCGCCTTGATCAAATCGTCCATCTGCGGATCAACTTCAGTCATCCACTTTCCATGATTCTCCCAGGCTTCATAACTTCTGATCGTATCCATTAACGCACACCATTTTTGAAGCGCGCCATCCGGCAAAGCGACTGCTTTCAGCCTGAATCTAGAAAGCATTTTTTCGGCAGCGGATAGCCAGGACTCCTTCAAATCAGGATGAAGAATATCAAGGAAATCAGAAACGAAGCAAAACTCATGAGAAGTAACAGAGGCTGAACTCGAATCAGCTAGCAGCACAGCGCCTACTCTCAACAACAACTGCCTGCTTCCGGCCATCCAGCCAACGGTATCAAAAGACTGCCCAAGAGGCACAACTCCTTCGGTTGAAATAATTCCATGCGTTGGCCGAAATCCGAATATGCCGCAATACGCTGAGGGAATTCTGATTGAACCAAGCGTATCTGTTCCCAACGAGAAATCGCACAAACCCGCAGCTACAGCAGAGGCCGAACCACTGGAAGAACCTCCGGGAATATGCCCGGGATAATTCGGATTAACCGGAATTCCATAAGCACCATTGATACCATCTGTACTGAAAGCCAATTGATCTGTGCAACTTTTCCCGATTAATTCAGCTCCTGCAGCCAATAACATATCAATTGTTTCGGCATTTTTCCTTGCAGGCGGGTGAGTCTTTGCCCAATCAGGTATTCCCGCCCCGGTCAGCTCCCCGCTCACATCAAAAAGATCTTTTACTACAAAGCTTGTCCCGGAAAGTAAACCTACTCCAGCAGCCGCCCTGTGAACCGGCATCACAATACCATCAAAGTAATTTTTGCTATTCATAAATAATGGGAATATCCGGAACTCAAGTTTCCTCACGCAGCCCCCACAACTAACCTATAATCTATAAATCAGCGGGGCCGGTATCCGACATTTCCAGTATACAATCGGACTTTGCGGACTAAAAAGCAGGAAGGAGTATTAATACATGAAAAAGAACAGTGCCAAAGCAAGCAAAAAAGCTCGGAATTCAAAGGCAATGTTTGGAATTCAGGAATATAAAAGCAGCCAAGCAATGAAAAAAGTTGCATCAAGCGCCAAGCCCCCGTTTTTCTGTGTTTGCATGTCGGTAACTGGAAAGTCCTGAGCTTGACGATAAGATAGCCAAGGCTTACATAAGCTGGTGATGAGTTTGACAAGCCTGAAAGAAATTCAAGAAGCAATGGTCGGAATCTGGGGCTCTAGAAAAGGCTTCGAAGATTATGCTAAATCCGGACAGATACCGGGCTTAGGCAACGAATTTGAGAGTCAGCTGGACCCAAACAGAGTTAAGCTTTATTTTGAAGATGTCAGCACACGCAGGGCGCAAGTTACTCGCAATTGTTATTCGCTTACGCTGAGAGTAATCGGAAAAAACAAAACTGGATTAGTTGAAAAATACTGGGAGAAATACAAAAGCTCCTCTTCCAATCCAATATTCGAACTTGCAAATTTTCCAAAGTTTTTGCGTGATGAATGCGAGGAACTCAAGGACTTTCCATACCTGGCTGATTTAGCCGAGTACGAATGGATGAGACGAGAACTTCAACTTGACTCATCCATTCTGGAATGCGGGTCATTCATTGATCTAAAATCAAGCAGCAAAAGACAGCTTCACAAACCCGTTGCGAATGCGACAATCAAACTCAGGCGCTTTGGCTATCCGGTGCATCAGATTGCATCCAGGACGGCCGCTGGTCGCTGGCGGAAACACAGATATGAAGCAGGTGATTTTTACCTGGCAGTTTACCAGGATCCCAAAGACAGGACGGAAACTCGAATTCAGGGACTAGGTCAATTGGCTTACAAACTACTGGAAGTAATGATTTCGGGGCGGAGCAGCTACGAAGAGCTAATTCAGTATGCCGTTGAAGAACTCCCCGATGACAAGCTAAGCCGGACAAGAAACTCCGTTATTGAGATGCTAAGGCAGTTCAACAACTGCGGCATCCTGCTGGGAAGCATCCCGCTGAATACAGAGGCGACAACAGATGACTGAAAGTTTTCAGGCAATTAAGAAGAACTTGCCGAAGCTGGGAGTCGGACTAGGATTTCGCACTGAAATAGCCGAGCAAACCCTGATCAATCGCGACTCAATTGATTTCCTCGAAATCATCACAGAGCATTATTTGCTCAATGGTCCAACAGAATCGAGAGATCTTGAGAGAACACTAGAGTTCCAATTAATTCCCCATGGCATAGAGCTATCAATAGGCAATGTGGCTGAACTGGATTTTGATTACCTTAAAAAGCTCAAGCAATTACTGAAAAGAATCAACGCACCATGGTGGAGCGACCATCTGAGCTTTACAGGCGTAGAGGGAAATCGCCTCCATGATCTACTACCGCTTCCATTTTCCCGGGAAGCAGTAGACCATGTTGTAAAACGCATCAGAGTGATTCAAGAATTTATCGAAACTCCATTCTTGCTGGAGAATGTATCATCTTACATGCGCATGCCCGGCAGCGAGTTTTCAGAGGCAGAATTCATCACTGAAGTAGTTGAACAAGCCGACTGTGGACTATTGCTGGACGTGAATAATGTCTATGTCAACGCCTTCAATCACAATTACGATCCATTCGATTTTATAAATCAACTGCCTCTAGACCGAGTTGTTGAAATACACATCGCCGGGCACAAGAAACAGGGCTCTGTAATTATCGACACGCACGGAGCAAGAATAATTCAACCAGTTTACGATCTGCTGGCGCACACGCTCCGCAAGACGGAAGCCCGAGCAATCCTGCTTGAGAGAGATCAGCTCTTTCCCAAGTTTGCGATGATTTTATCCGAAATTGAAAAGATCAAAGAAATTGCATTTTCTGCAAGCTATGAAAGTACAACAAGGAGGACAAGCAGTGCAAAAACCTAGCAAAGTATTAAAAGCAGCAACAATAATGCTGGCGATGCTCTCTGCCGTGTGCCCGTCGGCACCGGCCGAGGACAGTAAAGAGCAGGTCGAACTAATTTCCGCCACTCGCGTATCAAAAGCCGACGCCGAACTTGTCGAAGAGAACCATAAGACCCTCTTGTCCAATCAACAACTTATTGAAAAGGTACTCACTCATCTGGGCGTCGATTACTACGTGCCCAAAGTCCCTAAATACCGCTCTCTGGGCGCCAACAGCCTTTTGGCCCTGACCGACCAAATTTATTACGCCGCGGCTGCAAAAAAGCTCGAGGCACCATTGCCGACAGAGTACGAAGGACAATCAGGCAGTTCAGGAGTCAATAATTCCTTCCTTCATGAGTACAACAACGAAATTTTGCGTTCAATCGCAAAAAAACTTGCTTTACCGCTTCCTGAAAAAACACCGAAAACAAGCTCTGTATTTTCATATAGCCTGAATCTAACAAAACAGAACCACGAAATATTGACCGCAGTTGCCAAAAAACTTGGAGTCAAAGCTTAATGTCCTAGAAGCAGCGGCGGAAGATTCGACTCCCGAACAAAATTCTCGGTAGCGCGGCTCTCATTTATTTGCAAATGAGATTAGGGTCCGGGACAAACATAGCTTTTGCGCTAGCGACTGCCGGCACACAAACCGCCACCAGTCCTTCTGGTGCAGGGCCCAGAGCAACATCATTACACAAAATCGGCCCGGAATATACAAAGCTGCTATTTGCTTTTTCATCTTCAGTCCAACGTACCCAGAATAATCCTATCTCGTCGGTCAAGTCCAGCAGCCGTTGATCTGTCGCGCGCGAGTAAATCTGCCTTTTTTGAGCAGGCCGAATTTGGACGCTAGAATTCTTAGACGGGATTTTTCTCCACGTATTTTGTGCTTCATCATATTTCCAGAGTCCAACCAAGGAAAATCCAAGATTCGTCTTTTCGGAATCTTTTAGCAGGATCTCATTGGCATAAAGCGAAGCGATCCCAGTGCTCTTGTCGTATGCAGAATAAACAATCGGCTTGTATATCAGCGGCAACCTGTATGCAAGAAATAAGTTCTTCAAACGCTCTGCAGTTTCGTGCATCCTCGCATTTTCAGGTTTACTTACGGGATATGACATTGCCATTTTTGCATCAGCGTTCAAAATATAGGCTAAATTGATTCGCAAAAGCGCAGATCGCATTTGCTGCTCAGTAGCAAGACGAGGAAAAGTTCTAATGCTTACTCTCAATTCCTGATCGGCAACAGGCAATCGCCAATAGCTTGCGTCTGAATGTTCCAAACGCAAGCCGTTTTTCACAAAATACTCTATTAGAGCTCTGACTTGGGCTTGATTGGGATTTAGACCTTCATTCAAAGCTGCATTCTCGATTTCTTCCATTTTCTCAGATCCATAAACTGCCTGATTCAGCAGTAAGTCCGCTGAAATCAGGGTCGGAATTAACAAAGTGATCCACGAAAAGCAACTCTTCATTAAGTCCGATTATACAAAGATACAAAAATAAATTACTGGAAATTAAATCAAATTCCGGTCCTCATTTCAAAGTTCTTTCAAACGCTTGAAATAGGGTTGCTTCAGCGCCAGACAAGAAATAGAGCTAATCGCGGCATGTTAACATGGGTCGGAGGAACTTCATGCAAATATCGACCGGGCCCAGCACAGAGCTACAAGACATACTTATTCGATATTGGGGTATCAGAGAGCTACGCCCCTTGCAGCTGCCCGCGATCAAATCCGTACTTGATGGTCGGGATTCACTGGTAGTCATGCCCACAGGCGGAGGCAAATCGCTCTGCTACCAGGCACCGGCGATAATGCAAGGCGGTACGACCATCGTTGTCTCACCGCTGATTTCACTGATGAAAGACCAGGTTGACGGGCTCCTTTCTCAAGGAGTCCGAGCAATTCAACTTGATTCTTCTCAAAGTCCGGCGGAAAGAACTGCGATTCTGCGTGACCTTTACGCCGGTAAGATCAATTTGCTTTTTGTCTCACCGGAAAGGTTGGCACAAAACGAATTTTGCCAATCTCTGCGAGATCTGGAGTTGCGTTCATTTGCAATCGACGAAGCGCATTGCATCAGCCACTGGGGTCATGATTTCAGACCGGAGTATCGACAGCTTGAGAAACTGAAAGAAATGTTTCCGAAAGTCTCAGTGCATGCCTACACGGCAACAGCGACAGAGCGAGTTCGACGCGACATTTGCAATCAATTGAATCTGGAAAACCCGGAAATTCTAGTTGGTAATTTCGACCGACCAAATTTGACTTATCGCTTACACAGCCGTCGAGATTCACTTAAACAAATACTTGAAGTAATAGACAGGCACAAAAACGAAGGCGGAATAATTTATTGCATCAGAAGATCAGATGTCGATGAACTGACCGTCAAGCTAAAAAAGCACGGAGTCAAAGTCGCCGCCTATCATGCCGGTATGAATTCGGAAGCCCGTGCAAAAACACAAGAAGCTTTCGCCGAAGAGAAATGCGATGTCGTCGTGGCAACAGTGGCTTTCGGCATGGGAATAGACCGCTCCAATGTCCGTTATGTTTTGCACACCGGCATGCCGAAATCTATTGAAAGCTATCAGCAAGAAACTGGAAGAGCCGGGCGAGACGGGCTCGAAGCCGAATGCGTTTTGCTTCATTCCGGCGCAGATTTTATTACATGGAAATCAATCATCGAAAAAGCATCCAATGACGAGAACTTCGACAAGGAAGCAATGGAGTCCGGGCTTGGACAGCTAAAAGAAATGGACCGCTTCTGCCGCTCAGCCGGATGCAGGCATGAAATGCTGGTAAATTACTTCGGACAGGAGCTGCTCAGCGAAAGCTGCCTGGCTTGCGATATCTGCCTGGGCGAAACAGTGACAGTCGCGGACGCCGATACAATCGCTCAGAAAATTCTGTCTTGCATTGCCAGAATAAAAGGAAATTTCGGCGTCACTTACATAATTTCCGTTCTGCGTGGTGAAAAAAGCGATAACGCAACGCGTTATCAGCACGATCAACTCAGTACTTACGGCTTGATGAAAGAGCACAGCCAACACGACCTGCGCGACTGGATATATCAGCTGATCGGACTTGGCGTTTTAACTCAAGAAACAGTGAGCGGATATGGCGGCATGAGCTTTCCGATTCTCAAGCTGAATGAGAAATCATGGGAACTAATGCGTAAAGAGCGCAGTGTCAAACTCATGCAACCGACACAGAAGAAAAAAGGTGAAAAATCAAAAGCCTCCAAATCCGAGGCCGGTTCATGGGAAGGGGTGGACAGAGATCTCTTCGAGCGTTGCAGACAACTTCGCAAAGAAATGGCGGAAGAACGCCGAGTGCCACCATACGTAATTTTCAGCGATGCTACTCTGCGAGAACTTTCAAAGAAGAAACCGCGCACGCTGGTGGAAATGCGGCAAATATACGGTATCGGCGATGCCAAACTGAAGGATCTAGGTCAACACTTTCTTGATTTGATTAACAGCTGACCTTTGCTGAATTTGCCACTATCTCAAATAGAACTTCGGCAATCCAAAAATCTCCATCGCAAACGAAAAGAGCCGGGTGAATTGCCCCCGGCTCCCATACAGTTGCAAACTGCTCAATCAAAGCTCTCTATGGAGTATCCTTGCCCCGGTTTTGTCGCACCTTTATTTCTGGTACTTTTACGTTTGGCTTATCGGGTGAATTTGACTCGACCTTGACCTTGTACTCATCGTACTTTTGCCCATCTTTCGACACACCGGAGCCTGTCTTTTCGGCGATCAGACGCTTAGGAACCCCCTCTGCGGACAGTCTTTCGTTAATTCGCTCGATCATAACCTCAACACCTGGAACACCCATTTCCAGAGCAGCTTTTGTCTCATCCCCCAATTCACCGGCCTTGATTTCTTTAACAGCCTGATCTCTGTAATGCCGCATCATTTTCTGATGCGGCGTTATTGCTTCAGGCACTTCATAATCACGGCGAAGATTTTCAATCAGTTCGGACACCTTCGACTTTTCAGCTCCCCGGTCAGTCTTCGGGGTCCCGTCACCTCCGGATATGGTCTTAGACACGAGATCGGCAATTGCAGCACCAGCGTTTTGGACAGACTCTGAAATCTGGAAATTTCCTAGAATATCTTTCAGATCATTAGCCAGAGTCCCATTTTGAAAATTCGAGATCAACTGGTCCGCCACTCCTTTACCGGAGAGAGTTGCCGGATTCTCCGCGACTACACCTGGCCGCACAAAACTCTGCATTTCCTTTAGATCCACAAAAGGACGATTTTCTCCGTCAGCAGGCATCAGATTCTGCCCATTACTAAAATCACAGTCGTCCTCTGCGTAGTCAAATTGCTCTGCCATTATCCTTTCTCCTCTGAAATAACTTAGCTTGAGCAAAGAATAAATTCGCAATGTGACATTTACTTGACTGTTATCATTTTCATGTCGTCGCTTCTCTTAAACAAGCTCCTTGCCTAAAACTCGATTAGACATGGAAAAACGAGGTCCGTTCACTTCTTAACATCTTTGTTAGATCTGGAATTTAGCATTCACAAAGATTTCGGAAATCGCTAAGAGGATCGCAAAATGGAAAAACTAGAAAATCTGGAAAATACCAAACAAGAGGAAAACACCAACAGTTTCGACAGTTTGCAGCTCTTATCGGACCTGAAAATTAACTCTGAGAAGAACAAGGATACAAACCATCTTCCGGGACTTTCACTGGACTTCGGCAGTGCAAGCGAAAACTCAAGTGGGAAAGAAGAGAAAGGCTCAGTTAAGGAAGTCGAAGGGAAAAGCTGCCTTCTTCCAGTGGACCAGGGAACCCCGGAGCTAAAAGCAATCAAGGCAATAATCGGAGGCAAACCAGAGGAGCTGAAAGAAGTACTCGACAAATTGAGAAAATCCGGTGATGACGACGCTGAAGGCAAGCTTCTGAAAAGCATCAAAGAAAAGACTGGTGTATCAATTAGCTACAACGGCAAAGAACTGACGATGTCCGTGCTTACTACCAACACGCAAGACTTCAAAGCAGGTGTCAGCTTGAAAGTCGATGCGGCAGGCAAAGTAACAGCGTCCAAATTCACCGAAAGTTTTGGTGCCCAAGAATCAAAACCAGCAGACGTAAAAGAAGTCAAAGCTCAAATTCGTGGACAATCGCGGAAACATTTAGACGAAAAGTCCGAGAAATAAAAACGGGCAGCTGCTTCAAAAATCAAGCAAAGTTGTTGACTCGACGCATGCCTTTCTTGGTTTCCTCTGTAGCTAATTCAATTCGAACAGCTACGATTTTGGCGGCGGCGTCGAGCTCTAAATAAACAGGAAAGAAACCATCGCCCCAGCCGGTCATGAAGCCGCAACAGTGGCTATCACCCAGTTGAATCACGCCCGATTCTGTTTCATGACCGGCTAATTCTTTTAGCATGCGCCAGTGATCGGTATGTGGACGGAAGTCCATAGCAGCAACCAGATGATGTTGATCAAGATGGCTTTGAACTCTCATTGCCAGGTCAATGCTTTCTTGAATCGGCATATCTACAAAACCATAAATATGTCCATCAAGAATCGGCGCGGAAAATTTGTTGGCCAGTCGAGCAGCATCCTTTCCCCAAAATACGAGATCGGCAAGCCCGTCTATCGTTTCGTGATGCTGCCACTTTCCGGCGGCTTCCACATCGCAAAACATCAAACGTGCCATATCTACTGCGACATAACCAATTCTCAAACTGCGCGCAATTTCAGAATCACTGACAAGGAGACTGATATCCTGCCAGTGTCCGTGAAATTCGCCGCTATCAATGGCTCGTCCTTCAACAATGAGAGCCCGGTCCCGAGGCAAGCCTGAAACTACAATTGAATGTACACCGTGCAAGAAAACGACACCGGCGCCCTGCCCGAATTCCAGAGCCTGCTCCACACGTCGCCTTGGAGGCACACGCTCAGCTAGAGCCACAAGATTTGAACGAAAGCCGGCTTGACTAATACTGCTTTCAAAACTTTCACGCAGTTCTTCAACACCATGTCGAGGAATATCATAAAGATAGTGCGGATTGGGCTGCCTTCCAAAGCGCCTTCCGGCTTCTGCCGCATCAGGTCCCTCGATTTTGAAGTCCGAACCATTGTTAGCCGATTCCAGAGCATCGTCACTTAAAATACCAGGCAAGATTAGCGGTGGACGATCATGAGTCCAGAGATCCATCAAACCAAAGTCAATCAGCAGAACCGTTCCGGAAGGAACTGTAATTTCACCAAGGCGCTTTTTTGTGTAAGGCGGAGACTGCATATAATTCCTGCGGAAACTCAATTTAGATTCTAAAGCTTAGCCGAAGCAGGGCAGCGCTGTCGCTGCCCCATCGGCATTGAAATCAAGTTAACTGAAACGGCACAATCAAATTAGTGAATATGGATATTCGCTTCCTTGCGATATTGCTCCATCTTGTCCCACTCCAGCACTTCCGGACGACTCTTGGTTAGTTCGTTCCAGGTAATGTGCGGGCGACCAGTGTCGATTTGCACCATAGAAATACAATCGTCAACCGGGCAAACTTTGGAGCAAAGATCACAACCGACGCAATCTTCTTCTCTAACAACAGGCTGCAGACTGGCAGTCATTTCGCCGTTCAGCTTGAGCGACTTCATGTCGATACACTGGTGAGCAGCGTCATTGCAAGCGATGTAGCAGAGGTTGCAGTGAATACATTTGTCGGGGTTGATACGAGCCACTGTTTGGAAGCCCAAATCAAAATCGCCGAAGTTTGAAATGCGGGGCAGCGACTTGCCGATGAAATCATGGCAGGATTTGAAACCTTTGTCGTCCATCCAGTTGGACATGCCTTCAATCATATCCTCAACAATGCGGAAGCCCCAGTGCATTACAGCAGTGCAAACCTGCACGGAGGTTGACCCAAGCAACATGAACTCAACCGCATCTCTCCAGGTTTCAATTCCGCCGATGCCTGAGATGGGCAATCCGGCCTTTTGAACTTCCGGATCGCTGGCAACAGCGGAGAGCAAGTGCAAAGCAATAGGCTTCACGGCATGACCGGCGTAACCGCCGTGTCCACCTTTGCCGCCTACGTTAGGCTTGATCTCAAAGCTATCTAGGTCGACACCCATAATACTGTTGATTGTGTTGATCAAAGAAAGAGCTGAAGCCCGTCCTTTTACGGCAGCCCGGGCCGGTTCCACAATATTTGTAACGTTGGGTGTGAGCTTGACGATTACAGGTTTGGTGGCCACATCCATGACCCACTCAGTGACCATGCAGGTGTACTCAGGCACCTGCCCCATGGCGGAGCCCATGCCGCGCTCGGACATGCCGTGCGGGCAACCGAAGTTCAGCTCGAATCCGTCAGCGCCTGTATCTTCTACGCGCTTAATCACTTCCTGCCAGGCTTCTTTTTTGGATTCAACCATGACTGATACGATTACTGTGTGATTCGGGAAATTTTTCTTTGTTTCCTTAATTTCACGCAGATTCAATTCAATCGGGCGATCGCTAATCAACTCAACGTTGTTTAGACCGATGATCTTCTGCCCTTTGTAATCGATGGTGCCGTAGCGATTGCAAACGTTCAGTACCGGAGCACCAATTGTTTTCCAGACCGCGCCGCCCCAGCCCTGCGAAAAGGCTTTTTGCACCTGATAAGCAGAGTTGCTTGGAGGAGCCGATGCCAACCAAAATGGATTTGGCGACTTGATACCACAAAAGTCAATTTCGAGATTTGCCATCTCTTTTTCCTCTTCCTCTTACTTAACCGGTGACAGAACGGGTTCTATATGTTTTTCGTTAGGCGAAGGTGCGCCGACCAGCTGACGATAAATCGCAGCAGCAGCCACTTTTCCGTCCTGAACAGCGGCGACGGTTGATGCTTCGCCTTTGCTGCGAATGCAATCACCACCAGCGAATATTTTTGGATGGTCGCTGCGTTTTGTGTCGTCGGCAACAGCGATATAGCCGTTCTTTGTCGACTTCACTCCAAACTCGGCAAGCTTGCCCAAAAGGTCCGTATGTTTCTTTTGACCAATGGCTTTGATAACCATGTCGCAAGGAATCACAAACTCGGAGCCTTTAGCAGGAACAGGCATGCGGCGACCGGAATGATCCGGTTCTCCAAGATCCATGCGCAAGCACTTCAAGCCTTCAACCTTGCCGTCCTTGCCGACGATTTCCACAGGTTGAGTCAAGAACATGAAGCTGACGCCTTCACCTAGTGCGAATTGATATTCAAAATGGTAGGCAGGCATTTCTGCTTCAGAACGGCGATAAACAATGGTCACTCTTTCAGCGCCGAGCCTGCGGGCAATCGTGGCACAGTCGATGCCGGTGTTGCCGGCGCCGATGACGGCGATACGATTGCCGAATTTGATTGAATCAAGCTTATCGACTTTGGTGGCTTCGATAAAATCAAGTCCGTCGACAACACCTTCGAGGTCTTCCCCCGGCACTGCCAGATCAGGCACGGATCCAAGTCCGACACCGAAGAATACGGCATCATAATTTTCGATCAGCTCCTCAAACTTGATGTCTTCACCGATTGTGCATTCGGTTTTGATTTTCACGCCGAGATCTTCGATGTTTTTGACTTCGGCAAGACTGACTTCGACCGGTTCGCGGAAAACGACGATGCCGTAGGTGCTGAGACCACCGGCCATCTTTTTCTTTTCAAAGCAGGTGACGTCAAAGCCAAGCTTAGCCAGTTCACCGGCACAGGAGAGCCCTGCAGGTCCGGTGCCGACTACGGCTACTTTAAAGCCGTTAGGCTTGCCTGCTTCGAAGAATTTGATTTTCTTCTCTTGAGCGTAGTCCATGGCATAACGTTGCAGGCGGCCGATTGTAATAGGCTTGTGGTCATGTCGCATGACGCAAGCCCCTTCGCAGAGCTCTTCCACAGGGCAGACACGCGAACAGGTAGCACCAAGTAAATTAGCCTCCAGAATTGTTCTGGCAGAACCCTTGGTGTTACCTGTAGCGATCTTCCTGATGAAGGTCGGAATGTCTATATGCGTCGGGCACGCCACCATGCATGGTGCGTCGTGGCAGTAAAGGCAGCGATTAGCTTCAAGAACTGCTTCACGCTCACTCAGCGGTGGGTAGTACTCCTGAAAGCGTTCTTCAAGAGTCAGCTCCCAGGCTTTGTATTTTACGGGTTTGTAGTGCTCGGCCATTGAGACTTTTTCCTTCCTATATTTTGAGCTTCACTTCAGGCGTGTCTTTTTAGAGCTTTACCAGTTCAGCATAGGTCTCGGGTCTTCTATCTCTATAGAATTGCCAGGTGTTGCGAACTTCTTCGATTTGATCGAGATTCAAATCAGCCACGAGCAATTCTTCCTTGTCGCGTGATGCCTGAGCAACAATTTCACCGCGGGGATTGCAGAAATAGCTTGAGCCGTAAAATTCGCCGATGCCCCAGGGTGCTTCGGTGCCGATTCTGTTGATTGCGCCGATGAAATAACCGTTAGCAGCAGCGTGCGCCGGTTGTTCCAGCTTCCAGAGATACTCGGAAAGTCCGGCTACTGTCGCAGATGGGTTGAATACGACCTCGGCACCATTCAAACCAAGAGCGCGAGCGCCTTCCGGGAAGTGACGGTCATAGCAGATATAAACGCCGACTTTAGCAAATCGTGTTTCAAATACCGGATAACCGAGGTTGCCCGGACGGAAGTAGAACTTCTCCCAGAAGCCCGGGTTAACTTGAGGAATGTGGCTCTTGCGGTACTTGCCGAGATAGGTGCCGTCTGCATCGATAACAGCAGCGGTGTTGTAATAAACTCCGGTTTGCTCTTTCTCATACATCGGCACAACCAGAACCATGTTGTTCTTCTTAGCGGCTTCCTGCATGGCTTTTACGGTCGGTCCGTTCGGAATTTCTTCCGCCAGGTCGTACCAGCAAGGCTGCTGTTCTGCGCAGAAATAGGGCCCGTTGAAAAGCTCCTGGAAGCAAAGAATTTGCACACCTTTCTTGCCGGCTTCATCAACCAGCTTCAGATGCTTATCCATCATAGCTTTGGCAATTTTCTCGATTGTCGCTTTGTCTGAGCCGCCCAAGGGTGCGACTACATCATTTTTCACCTGAGTCAATCCACAACGTACTGTGCGTGGCATCGTCTGAGTTCTCCTTCTATATAGATGAACGGTAATTGTTTTAGCAAAAAGAAATTAGCTTCTGGCTGCGACTTTAGATACGGCTTCCAGACCTTTGCGCATGGCACCCAGGCAGCGGTCGGCATCAGCTTTGGTCACCGACATCGGCGGCTTCAATCTAATCGTGTTGCCCCAGAGTCCGCCCTTGCCGATCACAACTTTTTCGTCTTTAGCTGTTTCAACAATTTTGGCGCACTCGGCAGGCATTTGCGCTTTAGTTTCCGGATCGGCAATTTCGATACCGAGCATCAAGCCCTTACCTCTGATATCACCGATGATCGGGAAGCTCTTTTGCAGATCTTTCAGTCCGTCAATGAGATAGTCGCCTACCAGTTTCGAGTTGGCCTGCAATTTTTCTTCAATGATTGTTTCAATCACGGCAATTGCCGTAGCGCTTGAAACCGGATTGCCGCCGAAGGTGTTAATAACTGCCTTCTGCGACTTATCGGCGATTTCAGGAGTGGTGATGCAGGCGCCAATCGGGAAGCCGTTGCCGAGCCCCTTAGCCATCGTCATCATGTCCGGCTGCACGCCCCAGTTCTGAATGCCCCACATATGATTGCCGGTGCGGCCGAAACCGGTTTGCACTTCATCGGAAATAAAGAGTGCGCCGTATTTATCGAGAATCTTTTTGACTTCCTGGAAATAACCATCAGGAGGACAGATGGCGCCGCCGACACCTTGAATAGGTTCGGCGATCATTACAGCCGGTGCGCCGCTGGTTTGTGTCTGAATCACGCGTTCAAGATCTTTCGCACATTCCAGATTGCAACTGTCCGGTGTTTTCTTGAACGGACAGCGATAGCAATAGCCGTTTTCTGCAAAAGCGATTCCGGAAGCAGGCATGGTGCCCTGCCTGTAATTGTGATTGGAAGTCATGGAAGTCGCTAAATGCGACTGACCATGATAAGAGTGCTTGAGCACGATGACTTCATGGCGTCCTGTTGCCAGACGAGCCATGCTGATCGCGGCTTCATTGGCTTCAGTGCCGGAATTGGTGATATAGCTCTTGCTCAAGCTGCCGGGCGTGATTTCAGCCAGTTTTTCAGCCAGGTCGACCATGGGTTGAGTCATGAAAATTGTCGATGTGTGCTGCAGAGTTTGGACCTGCTTCATCGTCGCTTCCAGAACTTTCGGATGACAATGACCGACGGAAACAGTGACGATACCGGCAAACATATCCAGATATTCGTTGCCCTTTTCGTCGTAGAGGAACTGAGCCTTTCCTTTTACGAAATGAGGCGGTTCCGCATAAAGATGCTTCAAGCCAGGAACCATGTACTTATCGCGCTTCTTCTTGAGCTCTTCGCGCCCCAGGTTATTGCTCACACGCCCTCCAGTCATTTATAAGAAGACCAAAACCCAATCGCGGCAAGGATAAGCCAAAGTCAAGCAGCGTCATATCACCGACGCATGTACCGGCTACCTTCACCTAAATTTACAAATAGTACTCATACAGATATATAGCGTCAAGAAAGGCAGATTAATGCTTCTTCATGTCACCCTCAAAAACAGCACCACATCTGGTGGCATCGCAGCTGAAGCTGATTCTGCTCACAGAAAAAAAGTGAACAATGGTCAAGCGATTCGATACCCAATAAGTTCAATTACAAAAATTCGGAGATTGAATCTTTTCCATAAGCAATTCCGACTCATGGGGACATCCATTAGGGTAAAGCCGGTTCAAGCAGCGCAACAGTTCCTTGACACCCAAAGATGATGGTTGATAGGATGAATGACCGTACCACTCACGCGCTGGTAGCTCAGTGGTAGAGCATTCGGCTTTTAACCGATTGGTCGTGCGTTCGACCCGCACCCGGCGCAAGTTTTTCCCGGAGATGCATTCGTGTATCTCCGGGATTTTTTTCGCCTGCTTTACAATCACAGGAGCCCGTCGGCTCAGCCTGCGTCGCGCAGCCAGCGGGGCTGCGGTCCCAAAACCACGCTGATTCAGCATTAGGGCAGTCGCAAAGCGTCAGCCAAGCCCGTTACCAGGGGAAATTGACTCTCACGAACAGCGGAACACCCTGGCTGCTCAAAC
>JAIEPM010000647.1 GCA_019748395.1 Candidatus Obscuribacterales bacterium | reverse complement strand
TGCTTGCGGGCAAAAAAGCGCTGATTTTGCCCTGTCTTGGTCGAACTGAAATAGACAGGCAAGCCTCTGGATTGCAGCAGCTGACTGTTGAAGATTCGATGAGTATGGTCCATTTAACTAAAGGCATGAATGAGCCTGCCTCGCCTCAGCTACTCTCTGAACCGGCAATAATAGCCGGTATAGCAAAAGCCACACTGCCAAAGACAAAAACGCCATGGTCCGAATATGTCGCGAATTACGATTTGATTCGCGACAAAATGGCCGAGGCAATCTCAGGCTTTGAAGATTTCAACAAGAAAGTCCGGCAGCCTCTGGGCTTTCGCTTGCCTCAGGCGGCCCGTGAGCTCAAGTTTGAGACTGAAAGCGGCCTTGCAAATTTTTCAAATGCAAAATTGCAAGACATTCTGCCGCCTGAAGGCAAGCTTATGATGAGTACAATGCGCTCGCACGATCAGTTCAACACCACCGTTTATTCAGATAATGATCGCTATCGCGGCGTCAAGAATTTGCGAACACTTTTGTTTATGAATGAAGAGGATATGAAAGCTCGCGGTTTAGAACAGTTTGCCTTAATTAAAATAAGCAGCTTCGCCAAAGATGGCTCCATTCGCTCCGTTGATGGCTTCCGAGCTGTTAAATACAATATTCCTAGAGGTTGTGCCTCCGGCTACATGCCTGAATTGAACGTGCTTTGCCCGATCGGCGATTTTAGCAAGCAAAGCGATCAGCCGCTGATGAAGCAGGTAATAATCGATGTTTCTGCCAGCGCCTTAAAGGCAGATGCAACATGAGCCGAATGGCGGAACGTTCCAGTAAAATTCAGGTGCAAACAAGTAAAATAGTCGGGCTTGACGTTAGTTTCGGCTCAGACTCGATCTCGGTGGAAGAACCGCTTGAGATAAGGCTTGCTTTTGGACCTCGGGATGGGCGCATTTCTAAGCAGGTGGCTGTGACCATGCGAACGCCCGGTGATGATCGAGACCTGGCTGCCGGATTTCTTTTTACGGAAGCTCTTATTTCAAGTTGGAGCGAGCTTGAGGAAATTGAAAGCGAAAAATGCAATCTTGTCACAGTTTCTCTCAAGGAAAATGTGGCGATAGAACCCTCGATACTGGAGCGTCATTCATTTGTAGCATCTAGCTGCGGCGTTTGCGGAAAAAAATCTATCGATGCGGTTCGGGTCAGGCGGCAGTATTTTTCGAATGACAGTGAGCTTTTAATCGGCCCTGATATTATTCACTCACTTCCTGAAACCTTGCGTCGGTTTCAGTCTGAGTTTGAATCAACCGGCGGCATTCATGCAGCGTCTTTGTTTGATAAGACAGGCAATCTCTTGAAATTAAAAGAGGATGTCGGCAGGCATAATGCGCTGGATAAACTTATTGGAAATGAATTTCTCAGCAAGAATTTACCGCTAAGTGACAAGGTTTTGATGCTGAGCGGTCGCGCTAGTTTTGAACTTTTACAGAAAGCTGCTCAAGCCGGAATTCCTCTGGTTGCGGCTGTAGGAGCGCCATCCAGTCTTGCAATTGAGCTTGCGGATGAATTCGGGATTACCCTGCTTGGTTTTGTCAGGGACGGACGTTTCAATATTTATTCGGGGGCTCATCGAATAGGAGGCCTCTAGGGATTGCAGCTTCCCGTTGTTCTATCAGTGGTCATTCAGATAATTCACTCTGGAAGCCTTGCTGAAATGGTGCTAGTCTTTTGGCAAAGACTTAGATCAGGTAAATTGAGTGGACATTTACAAACGACACGTATTCATTTGCACAACAGGCAAAACCTGTCCGGGCCAGTGCGCCGATGCAGTGCTTGATGCCTTTCGTCGCGAAATAGTTGCTCGTGGTTTGAAAAAGCAAATTCGCATTAATAAGAGCGGTTGTTTAGATCAGTGCGGCCATGGTCCTGTGGCTGTTGTTTACCCCGAGCAAGTTTGGTACGCACATTTGACGCCTGAAGATGCTGTCGAAATTGTTGAGCAGCATCTGATTGGCGGCAAGCCTGTAGAGCGATGTCTCTACGACGGCAGCGGCAGAATCAGCAACCCGAGTGTTTAAAGCGCTTGCTAAAAGCCTGCATCGCTGCCGCTGTCCGGTGCTTGTTTGCGCTGAATCGGAGGTGGGTTGGCGCTGGCAGCAAGCAATTTCCTGGCCAGATCCTGCACGCTTGGAATAATGCTGTTGTTGGCAATGTCTTTCAATTTGGCCTCATCGAAAGTTTTAATGCCTGTGATACTGTCAGAATCCCTCTTGGCTAAAGCGAGCAAGGCTGCCATTGCTCGAATACGATCATGATGGGATGGTCGCGAAAGTTGCCTGGATAAGCCTTCAAGCAAAGTGTCAAAGGGGAAATCGTCCGGCAAAAGTTTTATGCGAGCCCAGATGTATTTGGCCGCATTCATACGCACTCTTGCGTCGCTGTCATCGAGTGCCGGGAGCAGGTAAAAGCAATTCTTGGCAGGATCAGCCGTCCAGTTCAGCATTTCGGCCGCATCTGCTCGCCGTTCGCCGTTTGGATCAGTGGCCAGTATTTTGAAAAGGTATGCTTTTTGATCTTGCAGTTCTTGCATCAAAAGTTCGGCGCTTCGCATGCAGGCAACGTCTGAAAATACGCGAATTCCGTCTGAATAGTTTTCTTCGCTCGGGCGACCTTCTTCGGCCAGCTTTTGTAATCGAGCTTTGAGTTCCGCAAGCAAGCTAAAGGGTTTCTCGTTGGGAAGATTAATATGGTGAGGATTCTCCAGTTTTCGATTTGAAATCGTGTTGTTCAGCCCGGTTTCAACGACATCGACTGCAACATAATAATCATTATGTTCCGGTATTAATTCCAGATTTGCTTTGATCGGCCGTTTACTTAAATCCAGAGAGAGTTTTTCAAGCGCCTTTTCACCACTCAAATAACTTGCACCGTTATGAAGATGCAGTGATTTTTCCAGTTCCGTTCTTGAAATAAGTGACGAACCAAGAAATTCAAGACCTGCGTAGCCGCCGGTTTTTTCGGCGGAGCTTGCTGCATTTTGCAGTATTAAAGCGGCCAGCACTATCGAAAATAAACCCGCCTTATGTAAATTTCGTCTGGACATTGCTGCTCTTGCCATTTGATTCAGTGTCCCATTTATTATAGAAGTTTAGCTGCTTATTTAGCCCAAAGCCAAATCCTTTGTTCTTAAGTGGGAATATCACCGCCTTTTTCTATTGCGGCAAACCCCGGCTGACTCGATAATGGACTGGAAAATACCGACTGGTTTGCTTTCGGTCTGTAATTGAGGAGAAAGGCTTGTCGTTCTCAAGTAAAATTGCCGCTGTTCTAAAAGCAGAATTTGCGCACATAGACTGCAGCAAGATCCTGGTCTTTGTTAATGTCTTGCTCTTCATTGCGATGGCAATTGTCACTAAGGGTAGCTCGATCTTGCTGCCGCCGCAGGAAGTTCTGATTAATTGGGGAGCAAATCTCGGTGCGTTTAGTGTCGATGGTCAGTACTGGCGCTTCTTGAGCAGCATTTTTATTCATGCAGGTATTTTGCATCTGGCTTTGAACATGTATGCACTCTGGACCTTTGGTCCGGCTGTGTCCGAGCTTTATGGAAACAAAAGATTTTTGCTGATTTATCTGGTTTCCGGCATTGCCGGCAATCTTTCAAGTACGCTTTGGAACCCGGCGCAAATAAGTGTCGGAGCTTCGGGCGCCTTATTGGGACTTGCAGGCGCAATGCTGGCAACTTTGATTGCAAGCGACAAAGGTGGGAAAAGGCGTTTTGCAAAACCGCTCATATTTTTTGCAATCATTTGTGCTTCTTTGCTTAGTGGTTTCTTTTATCCTGAAATAGATAATGCCGCCCATCTAGGTGGCTTTGCGGCTGGATTGATCTGCGGATTGATTCTGCAAAAAGCAAAAACGACCGCTTCTCCACTCTTGAAGATCGTCTATTTATCTTGCCTTTTGCTATTCTCAACAGCCGTTTTTGAACTTGCTGTAAGCAGTGCAAGGGCAGACAAACGTTCTGAGCTTTACCGAATCGCCAGTTCGGCAATGGCTAATTTGCGCCGGAAAGAATTCGCGTCTGCGCTTAGCGATTATGATCGACTTTTGAAAATTGAGTTGACTGCAAGTGCTTTTGTCGGTCGTGGGGAAGCCTATGCCGGCCTCAAAAAATATCAAAACGCTTTTGAAGATTCTCAGCGTGCACTGGCTATGGATCCAAATAGTCTGAGCGCTGAGTTTCTGCAGTCCCGCATCAAGCATGAAAGCGGCGATGATTCTGAGTCCATTCAAATTCTAGGAAGAATTATTAGAAAAAATCCGCGCAACGCTGTTGCCTATAACAGTCGGGCCTGGAGTGAATTAGCAATTCGCGAATACAAAAAGGCTCTGCATGATGCCAATCGGGCCCTGATTTTGCAGCCTCAAATGAGTGAAGCGCTTGATACTCGGGGGCTTGTCTATTATCTTCTTGGCGATTTTGAGAAAGCCCGAGCCGATTATAAGCGCGCCCTGGCACTGAAACCTGAAGACGGAGCTGCTTATTATCATCTGGCTTTGCTCAGTCAGGCTGAAGGTGCACGCATCGAGGCTTCAAGACTTGCCGGGCTGGCAAGCTCTCTTGGCTACAAAGCCGAATGCTGGGAGCCGGTTATCAGCTTTGAGAAGAAACCTCAATCTCCGTAAAGGCGGTTGTCATTTGGCGCAAAATGTTTCTATTGACTTCAGAAACAGGGCACAAAGAGCGCTTTCAGCCTGTCGTTTTATATAATTGTTCACGGCCCGCTATATATGGATCAAAACGAATGCCTAACTATCTTCTCGAGATCGGCACAGAAGAACTTCCTGCCGATCATGTCCCTGAAGCTCAAGAGCGCCTGAAAAATTTGATTTCGGATGCCTTGACTCAAGCAAGCGTCCCCTTTGAATCGGTTGAAACGATGGGAACACCCAGAAGACTTGCTTGTATTGTCAGGGGCTTGGCTGCTTTGCAGTCGACCGTAAAGAAGAAAGTAAAGGGACCGCCTGTTAAGTCGAGTTTTGATGCTTCCGGTAATGCCCTGCCGCCTGCAAAGGGTTTCGCTCAGAAGAACGGCTTGACCGTCGAGCAGCTTTCTCGAGAAGAAATAGGCGGCGTTGAATATCTGGTGGCAGACTTAGTGATCGAAGGCAAGCCGTCTTCAAATGTTCTGAAAGAAGTTGTGCCCCATGCAATCACCCAGCTTTCGGGCGAGCGCCTGATGCGCTGGGGTGATTCCGAATTGAAATTCTCTCGACCGATACGCTGGATTGTTTCAATTCTCGACAAGGACGAATTGCCGATACAACTGGATACGATTAAATCCGGTCGTGATTCGTTCGGCAATCGTGTTTTAGCTCCTGAAAAATTACGCATAGACAGCCCGGATGCTTATGTGGATAGTTTGCGAAAAGCAAAAGTTCTGGTGCATCCCGGCGAGCGTCGCAGCTTGATTGAATCGCAAGTAGCGCAAGCCGCCTCCAAACTCAGCGGCAAGCCGCGCCAGCTGAAAGGTGCTTTGCTCGATGAAGTCAGCAATATTCTTGAATGGCCTCATGCTGTTGTTGGTGAATTCAGTTCCGATTATCTGGAACTGCCTGATACTTTGATTGAAACAATCATGGTGCATCACCAGCGTTATTTCCCGGTTGAGCGTGCCGACGGTACGAGCACTCATGCCTTATTGCCTTATTTCATCACAGTTGCAAATAACGATCGCAACGAAGCCCAGGCTCAGATCAAACAAGGCAATGAACGTGTTATAAAAGCGCGACTTGCCGACGGTAAATTTTTCTTTTTCGACGATCAAAAAATGAAATTGCTTGATCGCAAGGAAGCGCTTGATCAGCTGACTTTCCAGGAAGGCCTGGGCAGCTATTTGAAAAAAACAGAGCGCCTTTGCATGGCGGCCAGGCATTTGAGTGCGGCCTTGATGCTTGAACCCAAATATTCGCTATGTATTGAGCGAACATTGATGCTTTGTAAGCTCGATCTTGTGTGCAATCTGGTTCGAGAACTACCCGAACTTCAAGGCTACGTCGGCGCCTGGTATGCCGCGCGTGAAGGCGAACTGGTTGAAGTTGTGGAAGGCATCGCAAATCACTATGCGCCGCGATCGCAAGATGACCCGATTCCACCTGATATGGTCGGCAGATTTGCTGCAGTTATAGATAAGCTGGATAGCCTGGTTGGACTCTTTGCTCTGGGCAGACGACCGAGTGGTTCCAGCGATCCCTATGCGCTTAGAAGGCAGGCTTTCGGCTTAATTGATATTCTCATCGAAGGTCTTGGCGAATACCGAATAAACGTTTCGGAATTAATGGCTCTGCTCATGGATCAGATTAAGCCTTCGCTGGCTAATAAGCGTGGATTTGATCCGGCAAAAGCTCTTACCGACCTGAGCGAGTTCTTGCTGCAGAGAATCCGCACTAAATTAGCCGAGCGTGGTATCAAGCGTGAAGTAATCGAAGCTGTTTGCTCAAGCGGCAGAGTTCTAAGTGATATTCCCGATGCCATAGCACGCTGTGAGTGTCTTGAAAAATTGCTTGAATCCGACCCTTCCATGCGCCTCGTTAGAGCTGGAGTCAGAGTAGGAAAAATTTTGAATGAGGACTCGCCGAGCGAGTTTGATATCAAGCTTTTCGAAAATGATGCCGAAAAAGCTTTATACAAAGCTCTGCACGAAGAGGTCGAAGCCAAGTTCCCTGAGAATAAGTTGGGTCACGTTCTGACCGCTGCCGATTACGCTTTGATAGTTGAATCGATTGATTCACTCAGTGCTCCAATCGACAAATTCTTTGAAGACGTAATGGTTGAAGATCCCAATCGTGAGAAACGGAACAACAGGCATGCGCTTTTAAATAGGGTTTACGCCTATTTCGCCGCAATTGGTGATTTCCGTTGCTTAAAGCCGCTTTTGCCCTGAACAGGTGTAAATAATGAGTACTGCTACCGGCAAGCTAATTTCTAAAAGCTTGATTCTTTTCTTTTCGATTCTGCCGTTTTTAGCAGGCAGCAGCTTCGCATCGGCTAAATCAGGCGATATTCCGTCTGCTGCCGTGAGAGTCCCGCCCATGGTCAAGGAGGAGTCGGTTAGTACCTACGTACCATCAGAAGCCGCTCCCGGACAGGGGCTGGCTGTTAATCTGATCTTCTCAGCCAAGCCGCGTTATAAAGACGGCGCACCGGTTGTCGTAGTTGTCCCGGGCGGTAACGGCAGTCAGGGGCTCGACTTTTCCATGCACTCGGCTCAGCAGGGGTTTGTCGAAGTTCGCTTTGCTTTTCCCGGAGGAGGCAAGCCAGGCTTCGTTTCATCAGGTATTTACGACTATCGAGGCATAAAATCGCAAGAAGCTTTGCGTGATGTTTTGCGCTTTGCCGCCGGTGAAATTACTGATTCGCAAAACAAGAAAATTTCCGAACTGCTTCCCTTTCATGTGGACAACAAGTCTATCGGTGCTGTGGGCTGGTCTAACGGTGGTAACACGCTTCTGGTTACTCTCGGTAAATTCGCCTCTGAATTGCCGTTTGTCAATTGGATCGTATTTTACGAGAGCCCCGTCGGCAACATGTTTTTTCCGCCATCACTTGGTGGTGCCAACGATATGATTCCCAATAAATACTATCGTCAGGGAACAGCAGCTACAGGTCAGGTAGTTGTGGATTTCCGCAAATTGAAGTACGACAAAAACGCTTCTAAATTTCCAGGGTCGCACAAGAAATTAGACGAGCCTGAAATCCCCGGACTGGCCTTCTTTGATGACAACGGCAACGGTGTTTGGGAAGAATCACGAGAGTTTGCTCTTCCTTACTCAACCGACATTGGTGTAGATAAGCAAATCTATCCGCCTTCAGTTACGAAAGCCCTGCTTGCCTTGCCCGACTTTCAGCCGAAGGTTGTGAAAATTCCGCCTGGACTGACTGCTCTTGAGCGAAAAAGACTCAAAGGAGAAGCTCCGAAAATTCCGTTTGTTTCGTATGAGGAATCAATTGCTTATTTCCGCGAACGTGATGGTTCTCTATACATAAAGGACTTGATTGCTCAGCATCCGACTCTGGCTTTCACCATATTCAGCAGCCATTTAGACCACTTGCAGCGGCAGCCCGACCATCCCCATATTGCCATGCTCTACAACACGCTTCTGGAAAACAAACCCAAGTTTGTCAGGCTGAATCCTTCCTCGGTTTATGTGGGAGCAGTCAGCTATATGAAACCCTCGACTTTCAGGGAAAATCGACCGAACAGCAGTCTCAATGCTGATGCTATCGACTTGCATCTTGAGCCTGAGGGGCTGGTGCCTGATTATGTTTATATGGAAGCTGCGGTAGCTGAGCTGGCTGACAGAGTTCGTGTCGGCAAGTGGAACAAGGTCCTGGAAACTCCGCTTGTAAACTATAGCAATGGCGCAAAGCCGCCGGAAGAAGCCGCACCGGCTCGCAAAAGCACCGAGATGTCCGCAGATGACTCGTCAAGCTCCGAGCAAAGCTCGCAATCTAAATCAGGCTCAGTTACGGAGCGCTCCAACGGCAAGTCGCCCGCGGATAAGGCCGGTCCTAATCCGCCTAAAAACGCTAAGCCCGGAGCCTCCAGTCCCAAAGATTGGCCCTTCCCGCCAAAATAACTTGGATTCCCAAAATCTTGGTTCAGGCGCGGTTTTCAGTTGCCTTAGCCGAAATGCAGGGTTTGGAGCCCGCCTGTGTGTTAGGATTTGAGTAGTGGAGAGTCGAGGCAAGTATTATGTTTAACGTGGGTCCTGGCGAAATAGCGATTGTATTTGGATTGGCATTGCTGGTATTTGGACCTAAAAAACTGCCGGAACTCGGTAAGGCTCTTGGTCAGGGCATTGGAAACTTCAAGCGCTCGCTTACTGATGCCCAGAGCGAAATGACCAATGCTTTGAAAGAAAGCGAAAAGCAGCAGCAAGAACAGGCTCTCGAAGAAAAGAAGAGCTAAGGCTTTCGACAGGCAGAAAAATCAGCAGCCTCCACCACGGCTGATTATCGCTTAGTCATGCGAGTTGCTATGTCAAACTTCGAATTTGTATCCAAATACCAACCTGCCGGAGATCAGCCGAAGGCTATCAAATGTCTGTCTGAAGGCATTATCGCCGGGCACGACTACCAGACATTGCTTGGTGTCACAGGCTCCGGTAAGACCATGACCATGGCGCAGGTGATCAAAGAAACTGGTCTGCCCGCTCTTGTACTTGCTCATAACAAAACGCTTGCCGGTCAGCTTTGCAATGAGTTTCGGGAGTTCTTCCCGAACAATGCCGTCGAGTATTTCATCAGCTATTACGATTATTACCAGCCGGAATCATATATCCCAAGCACCGATACTTTCATTGAGAAAGAAGCCAGTATTAACGATGAAATCGATCGTTTGCGACACTCAGCGACACGCTCATTATGGGAACGCGATGATGTTGTCGTTGTTGCCTCGGTAAGTTGCATTTACGGTCTTGGCGTGCCGGAACGTTACCTTTCTGCGGCAGTCGAGTTGAATGTCGGTGATCAGATTGATCGAAACCAGCTGCTCCGGCGTTTTGTCGATATTTACTATGAACGCAACGATATGGTCGTGGAGCGAGCTCGTTTTCGTGCTCGCGGTGATGTTGTTGAAATCTTTCCGGCTTATGAAGAACGAATTGTGCGTATCGAAATGTTCGGTGACGAGATAGAACGTCTTGCTGTGGTTAATCCTACGACAGGCGAAATTGAGGAACTTGTAAATACAATTCGTATCTATCCGGCAAAACACTACGTTGCAGATGAAACTACCATCGACGTAGCCGTCGAGCAAATTGAAAAAGAGCTTGATGAGCGACTTGAAGAGCTGATGAAAGATCAGAAACTTTTGGAAGCTCAAAGGCTGAAGTCGCGCACGCGCTTCGATATCGAAATGCTCAAGGAGGTCGGACACTGCAACGGTATCGAGAATTATTCGAGAATCCTTGAACAACGCAAGCCGGGCGAACCGCCGCAGACTTTAATCGATTATTTCGTGCGTAAGTATGGTCGCGATGGTTTCATTACTTTCATAGACGAATCGCATGTTTCCGTGCCGCAGCTTCAGGGGATGTATCACGGAGATCGATCCAGAAAGAACACGCTTATAGATTTTGGATTCCGTTTGCCCTGTGCAAGAGATAACAGACCGCTCACTGCTGAAGAGTTCTTTGCTCGTGTCGGTAAAGTTGTTTTCGTATCGGCTACACCTGCAAATTACGAGCTCGGTGTCAGCAAGCAGGTAGTCGAACAAATTATTCGACCGACCGGATTGGTCGATCCGGAAGTGGAAGTAAGACCGATTCAGGGCCAGATAGACGACCTGATAAAGGAAATTCGTGAGCGAGCCGCTAAGGATGAGAGAGTTTTGATCACGACTCTAACAAAACGTATGGCCGAAGATCTTTGCGAGTATTTGCAGCAAATCGGCATCCGTGTGCGCTGGTTACATTCGGAAGTTCAGGCTCTTGATCGAATCGAGCTACTTCGTGATTTGCGTATGGGTGCTTATGATGTGCTGGTTGGTGTAAATCTATTGCGAGAAGGGCTGGACCTTCCTGAAGTCAGTCTTGTCGCCATTATGGAAGCAGATAAGGAAGGTTTTCTGCGTGCAGAGAAGTCGCTGATCCAGACGATCGGGCGAGCTGCCAGAAACTCTGCCGGGCAAGTAATACTTTATGGCGATCGAATAACTGATTCAATGGCTAAAGCTATGTCTGAAACAGAGCGTCGTCGCACAATCCAGCTGGCATATAACAAAGAGCACAATATCACGCCCACAACCATCGTCAAAGACACAAGCAACGCTTTGCTTGAGCAACTGCGCGGTAAAGAATCGAAACCGGTGCAAAAGATAAGCAGCAAAGAACTCACTGAACAACTGGAAATGTCCGGAGCCGATCTGCCGAAACTGGCTCGTAAACTCGAGCAGGAGATGAAAGCTGCAGCTAAAACCATGGATTTTGAACGAGCGGCTGAATTGCGGGATCAACTAATGGCCGTGCAGCAGCAGCTTGAGAAGCGCCGTCAAAAAACAAAATAATTTGCAGCTTTTCTTTGCTTCCAGATTCGGCTGTCAGCCATGAAGTGGTGAGGGTAGAAGATCAATACTTACGTGATCGTCCTAAAGAAGGATCTTAACGCGAGTCGGCCCAAGATATGATTTAGCAGATGAATAAGGAAAAGCCTCATGGCCAAGAAGACAAGTTTAGAGAAAACCGCGCTTTCCAAGACGGCTAGAGCAAAGAAGCTGAAGGAAAGCTCAAAGAAAGCGGCTCCTGCCGTTGAAAGCCAGAAAAAGACTGTTCCCGCTAAATCTGCTCCGAAACAGATGCGTTTGCAAGTTGAGGACAACGAAAAAGGCGTCAGAAAGAAATTTGGCAAGGCCAGTCACTTTGTTACTGCCGGAGAGCGTCGCGAGAAGGGTAAAGCCCTTAGAGAGCTTGTGCCAAGGGAAGATCATGCTTTCTGGTCCATGCCTCCCAAGAGAAGAGACCCCATTGAAGTTCTTGAAGAATCAAACGTCGGACGTATTGAGCATTTGATTCCCATTCGCTATGGGCGAATGATGAAGTCCCCTTTTACTTTTTTTCGTGGAAGTGCTGCTTTAATGGCAGCCGATCTTGCTTCCACCCCTGTCACCGGACTGCAGGTTCAACTCTGCGGTGACTGCCATCTTTTGAATTTTGGCGGATACGCAACACCTGAGCGAAATCTGATTGTTGATATTAATGATTTTGATGAAACGCTTCCAGGTCCCTGGGAATGGGATTTGAAAAGGTTAGCAACTAGTTTTGTTCTGGCAGGACGAGCTAATAATTTCAAGGAAGAGATCTGTCGAGAAGCTGCCGAGGCTGTTGCGCGATCCTACCGTGAATCTATGCGCAAGTTTTCCGAAATGACCGCGCTAGACATCTGGTATTCGAAAATGGAGCTGAATGAATTCCTCTCAGCCATTAAAAATAAGTCTTTTAGAGAAGATGTAGAAGCTTATGTGAAGAAGGCAAAAGACAGACCGATTCGAGAATACTATTTCCCGAAAATGACGGTCTTGAAAGGGAATAGATACGTTTTTAAAGATGAGCCGCCTCTGGTTTATCATGACGAAGAACAGCGTAAAACTGATTGGGTCGAAAGACTCATAGGTGCTTTTGAAGATTACAAAGCCACTCTTAATGATGCTCGCCGAACCTTACTTGACCGTTATGTGATAATGGATTTTGCCACCAAAGTCGTGGGCATCGGTAGTGTCGGTACAGCCTGTGCCGTGATGTTGTTGATGGCTGATGAAAAGGATCCTCTGATTTTGCAAATTAAGGAAGCCCGGCAATCGGTTCTTGAGCCTTATCTTGCTAAGAGCAAGTACAAGCAACATGGTCAGCGCGTTGTCGAAGGACAGCGTTTGATGCAATCGCATAGCGATATCATGCTTGGTTTCGTGAAAGGTGCAAAAGGTAGAGATTTCTATTTGAGACAACTAAAGGATGTGAAAATGTCTCCGGTTCCCGAACTCTGGACAACGTCGCGCATTATAGAGGTGGCGGAGTCTTTTGGGTGGATATTGGCTCGCGCTCATGCTCGCTCCGGTGATGCCGCTACAATCAGCGGTTATCTCGGCGCAAAGGATGTTTTCGATAAAGCGCTTGCAGAGTTTTCAGTTGCATATGCCGACCAAACCGAGTTCGATCACAAAGCTCTCTTGACGGCTATACGGAAGGGACGGATTGAGGCGACAATTGAAACTTAGTTTCGCCTCAATGCTGTGCTGAAAGTCGATATTCGGCCGGGTCGACTCCTTCTACTTCTACGCAAATTTCATCCTGTTTCAGTGTGACGATTGCAAATGATTCGCTTGCAGTCTTTCCCGTTTTGGACATATTCTCCACGAGTGATTGTATTGTGACGTAGTAAATGTTGTCGTGGCTCTCGAGATTATTGCGATGGACGTGGCCGCTGAAAACGGCAAGAACGTTTCCGCTGCGTGCCAGAATTGCTCGTATTTCAGCGCGCTCAGATACAAAGCATTGTTCCGGATTTTGTTCAAACCAGAAATTTCCGCTCAGATCCTGCTCATCGATAGGATGATGCACGAAGACCAGAGTCGGTCGATGGGAAGATATCAAATCCTGTTCCAACCATTTGCGCTGAGCTTCATCGATGTGAATGCCTTCGTTCTTTTGCGAGCGAGCAAAAAGTACGACAAAGTGAAATGGACCTGAATCAAATGAATAATAGAGCTTTGAATATTTCAACATGGACGAGATTTGTTTCAAGCTCAGATTCTCCTGTTCATGGCTGCCGACGGCATGATAAACAGGTACGGAGATTTGCCGAAAAACACCAAGGGCGGTGTCATAATTCTCCTCGTCGCTTTCCGCATCTTCGGCTTCTATGAGATTGCCTAGTTGCATAACAAAGTCGGGTTGAATTTCGGTATTGATGCGATTTACCAGATAACGCAGATAGGAGAGAGCCCGGGACGGAAGCTTCTGCAATCTTCCGTCTTGAACTTTGTCATCGCCTTTATGAACATCGCTAATGATTACCAGTTTGAACGACTTTGGCGGCATAAATCTGCAATCCTTTGCATCAATTTTCGATCCCTTATCTTACACTCATTATTTTCAATTGACAGTGACTTGGGGCATACGTTAGTATGTGTTTCGTTGCACCTTAATTCAAAGCTGCCATTCAATGCGAACGGTTGCTTCAGAAACAGTGAGGGCAATATTGGTCGATGAAAGGAGGCGTTCATATGATTAACCATCAGATTGAAATTGACGCGCTCAGATCAGAAGTGAAACACGGATTTGCATATGTGAACGCAAGGCTAGACTCGGTAGATCTTCAATTGGCGCGCAATAATCGCCAGGTTGAGGAGCTTCGTGCCGAGATGAGAGCTCAAGGAGAGGAGCTTCGTGCAGAAATGAGAGCTCAAGGTGAGAGTCTTGAGAGTAAAATCTATAAGATTGTGAACGAAGCCGTAGATTCCATTATGGATGGCATGAATCGTTGTTTTGAACATTTGTCTTTGCGCCTGGATAATGTGGAGCAAAGAGTCGAGAGGCTCGAAAAGAAGAATTCCGATTAGCGAGAATTCTATATTGAACTAAGCAAGTTAAAGGAAAGAGCTCCGCTTGGGGCTCTTTCCTTTTATTGAACTGACTGGCTTTTAGTTTCTAGTAGAAGTCAGCGCCTTCAATTCGATGGGAGGCGGCCCCTGATCTTTTATTTTCAGGAATCCAAAATCCGGATGTTTGACTATGCCTGCTGCTTTTAGCTGTTCCGGCGTGAGCGCTTTGGCGAGTTCTTTGGCATCTTTTGATAAGCCTTCACCGTTATAGATTTTGAGATTGCCGTTTTCTTCAATTGCGATTGGTCCGGCACCTTCGGTGGCTGCTCCGCCTTTACCTGGGTCGTTTGCATCTCTTTCGAGCTTTCTGACAGCTTCCATGCCGCCTACTTTATAGGCCTGTGCGAAGCTTGCTGCAATATCTTTGTTGAATTGGGAAAAGTCGTTTTTGGCAAATGATTCGTCGAAGCTCTTACCAAGCTCTCTGGAATCTCTGAGTTTTCCGTCGGCGGAACTTTCTTTCTTGCCGAAGTCTTTGATTACGGCATTAGCGTCTTTACTGGTATCTTGCTTTGTCACCCAATCGTAAGATTGAGCTTTTGCTTCACCTTTGATTTTGCCTGTTGTAGGATCTAGATTACCGTCCATTTTGAACTCGACAGCATCTGCGCTGCCATCTTTGTGGAAAGCAACGCTTCCTTTGCCTGCTTTGACAGTGATGCCTTCGTCCTTTAGCTTAGTTGCCAGATCTTCTGCGAATCTTTGAAATTTATTCGGGTCGCCGCCCATTTTTTCAAATGCGCTTTGCAGTTGTTTTTGCAGTCCAGCCGCATCGCCGCCTGACGCAGCTTTAGTGCTTGCATCGACTGCCACGGCTCGGTCCAGTTTGTCCTGCGGTGTATCGGCTCCGCCACTGTTGATTTTGCCTGGAGCATCGCCGCCCGGATTAATTTTGCCTGGGCTTGAATCGCCGCCGGGGTTAATCTTGCCCGGGCTGTTGTCGCCACCGGGATTGACCTTTCCCGGTCCGCCCAGAAGGTCGCCGAATGGGTTTGGCCTCAGATGTGAGTCATCTGCAGGGGCTTCCGCTTTTTTAGTATCAAAAATCTCTCCGCCCATCGTTAGACCTCTCCGGACTCTACAGTGGATTTTATACCTCTATTTAGAGGCTTCGAAACTCTAGTAATGCTGAGTGGGCCTGCTAAGGCTCAATACAACAAGTTTAGGATGCCAGAATCCAGGGATCTAAAATAGAGCCAAAAGCACCTTGACAAGTTTGCTGTTTTGTTATCTAAATCAGGTGGCCTTAAAGATATTTTGCCCACTGTACTATCCTGTTCAGGAATTGCGTTGATTTGTCCCAGTTGAAGCTGATTGAGAACCTATCTGAGCTTGCATCGAGTTCAAGAACTTCCATGCCTAAACGATCTGCCAGTCGTTTTGCGAAAGCCGCCTTGTTTTGCGCTGCTTCACCGATAATGAACTGTTCAAAAGTAGAGCTCAATCTTTGATGGACCTTTGATTTGTTCGCTTCATAGTCTTTCAGTTCATCAATTTGCAGAAACTCCTTGCTGTTTTGGTAAGCCTCGATGCATTCCAGGATGCTCAATTCCGCTCCCAGTACAGTTGCGAAGTTATCGAACTGCATTCCGTATGGAATATTCTTAAGTTGCGCATAAAAGGCTCTTCTAGGATTCGTTGAGAGAGAACATTTATAAAGGAATTGGCTAAAGCCTGCAGAATCCTCGGCTGCTGCTTGTCGCATTTCTTTAAGGCGAACTCCGATTTCAACATCAAAGGATGGTTCATAGCTGAAGTCATATCCGTTAATTGCGCAAACAGAGGCCAGCCGGAACGCCGAGTTGCAGCCGGTTGTGTAAATATGACCATACTCTCGGTAAATTTCGTCACCGAACTGTCCGAAAAAATCACTCAAAAAAACTTCCGGCAGTGGAATCTCCGGTCTGTATCTGATTCTTGCCTGGCTATCACAGCCGGACCAAAAAATCGGACCTGAAGCAAAATCAAGCAGCTCATTGTTTCTAAAACTCTCTCTTATTTCTTTCAGATAATTGGGAGCATATGCCAGAGCATCTGCATCATTGGAGATGAGGATCGGGTCTTCAATACCAGTTTCCAGGCATTGCTTGATCAGGGCGTCCGTAACCACGCCGCGAATGCGCGACTGGTTGCGCTTCGACCTGAAATGGTGGCTGAGTACTTGGACTTTAAGCGCTGCTAAATCATGCATCGCTGCTTCAATATCAAGAATGCGCTTTGCTGCAAGTTCTTGGAATTCTTGATCTGAGCTTGATTCGCTGGCATTGATGAAAACAATAATTTCAGTTGAGGGATCCAGAGCTGCGTCTTTGTAGGCAAGCAGGCTTTCTTTCAAACCGGATTCTTTGATATGGCAGGGAATGATTACGAAGTTATCTGCTTTTTTGCAGTCGATGTAATTTGCCAGTTCGTTTATGAGCTTTAAGTCCTCAGGGCTGCGCAATTCTTCAAGCTGTTTCAAGTGCTTGCTTGCTGTTTCATTGAATTTCAGTTTCTTCAATGGAATTCTCATGGCGATAAAGTTTTAGCGCTTTGAGATATGAATCTCTCTAGAATGGCTGAATCGCTTCCTTTAACTGTCAGGGTTATTTTGAAGAGTCCATTTCCAAGGCTGCTGCAGTTACTGATCTCAGCTACGAGATCTGCATAACCGGAACTCATATCTTCCTTCTCCTGAAGCATCAAGGGGAGCACTAAGCGCACCGCCGTAGCTTCAGGAATAAAAATTCTTGATTCGGCTTCAAGGTAATTGCCGCTTGCTTGATAACAGTGGATTTGCGTTTCTGAAAATGAGAGCAGGCTGCCGTCTGCCTTCTCTCCGGAGCTATGATCGAGGAGCGTGTCTGAACTAACCAGATAAAGAGTTGCTTCGAGCAAGCCTGTTTTTTCTCTTATGAAGTCATCAGTAGCCGAAGTTTTTGAAGGCGCCGTATCGCGCTTGAATGAAAAAAATGCCAGGCATCCCAGATTATCGGCGCTCATCAGTTCTTTTGCTTCGAATCCTCTTTTCTTGAAGGCATTTATGAGTATGTCTTCGTGATAAGCCATGGCATGGAAACCTTCTTCTGAAACAATCAGAAGTCCCTGTTTCAGGATGCGGCTGTTCAATTTTTCGTAACCACAGTTCTTGTAATAATCCTTTCGGATTTTGGTGGCACTGGCATCGGTTTTGAATGTCGAAACAAGCACATCAAGCTCGGCATTCTTGAGTGCATCAAGCACCATATCAAAATGTGCAACGTTTCCCAGGCAATTGAATGGAAAGAAAACAAGTGAGTTTTGCAAAGGATGATCGGCGCTTAGATTTTTTAGGATTTTGTCTAGGTCCTCGGCTGCGTGCAAAATAACTGCTGCGCGTGAATTTGGAAATTTCAATTGGGCTTGCTTTGCTCTGAGCTGACCCATGTCCACCAACCAGGGGACTATGTCTAGACCAAGATAGCCAAAATTGCGGCTGAGAGCCCATTCCATGTAGCGTCCATAGCCGCAACCGACCTCGATCAGCGTGCCGTAGCCGTTTTGCATGGCTCTTGCCAGGAACTCAGACTCGGCATTCAAATATCTCTTGATTTCGGGCGTGAGAGACTTAGCGTCAAACATTCGCCAGCCTTTTCGCTCACCGTAAAATTGTCCGATTTCGTGAACTCGCACAGGAGCCTCTTGGAAGGCAAAACACACAGCTTACATAATAAATGATGAATTGCTCCAATTGCGCGATAATAATGCAGCTGAGCTCTAAAAATAGCTATGAAGAGCCTTTGTTGACAACGCGCCGGAGTCTTGCGGATGAAGTATTTAATCCAGCATTTTATTGAGGATTCTTTCAAGACTTTTGCTTCGGAAGTGGCTGTACAGCAGGGGGAGCGTGCTTATACTTATTCGGAAATTGACGAGCTGTCATTGAAGTTTGAACAGCATTTTCTCGCGAGTCCGCCTGCTGGAAAAATAATCGGAATACTTTCGCGAGTAAGGGCTGAAGCCATTGTTGCCATGATCGGCGCGCTCAAAGCCGGCGTCGTATATGTGCCTTTGAATATTCTGGCACCGGTTTCCTGGCTGGCAAATGTTGTAAAAAATGCCGGAATTGAACGGCTCTTGATAGATTCGGCTTTTCTAGCTCAAGCCGAAGAGCTTCGCCAATTCGGCATAAAAGAAATTCTTTGTCTGGACGATGACTGTATAGAGCGGCGTTCTTGCGAATTTAACTTTAAGCAGATACGAGAGATTGAGCTAAGTAAGTCACAGAGTCCCTGTTTTCCACAAGGCAAGCCAGGCATCCTGGCGGACGATCTTGCTTATGTTCTTTACACATCAGGCTCCACCGGTAGTCCGAAAGGCATCATGATCAGCCATCGAAATGCCTTCACTTTTATTGACTGGATGGCTAGAGAATTCAAACTGTCTGCATCAGACCGTGTATTTAATCGCGCGCCGCTGCAATTCGATCTTTCGGTATTTGATATTTTCAGCACATTCATGGTCGGCGCAAAATTGTTCATTGCTCCCATGGGATTTAGTTCCAATGCTGCCGACATAGTCGGCTATATAATCGAAAATGAAGTCACCGTTGTTTATACTGTCCCATCTACTTTCATTAACTGGTACAGCAAAGGAAATTTAGAGCGGGGAATCCCTAGTTTGCGGCTTGTACTTTATGCGGGCGAGCCATTTCCCGTACCATATCTGCGCAAATTTATGGCGGCATTGCCGTCTACACGCGTATCCAATATCTACGGTCCAACTGAAACCAACATTGTTACTTATTTCCATATAGAGCAAGTACCTGAAGAATGGGAGTCGGTACCAATTGGCTTGCCTGTTCACGACACTGAAATATTCATCGTTGATCACGAATTGAAGGCACTTCCCCAGGGCGAGATTGGCGAAATTCTGGTGCGGGGCGGAACTGTTTTTGCCGGTTATTTTAACGACCCGATTAAAACAGCTGAAAAGCTTGTGCAGAGTCCCTTTCATTCTTATCCGACTCTTTGCTGTCGAACAGGCGATCTCGGTCGCTTTTTGCCGGACGGCAATATCGTTTATCACGGTAGGGCTGATAATATGGTGAAAACCAGAGGCTACAGAGTAGAGCTTGGCGAAGTTGAAACGGCAATCAGCAGCATCTCCGGTATTAATGAACTTGCTGTGATCGCCAGAGCACACGAGAAATATGGCAATACATTACACGCATTTGTTTCAGTCAAATCGGGCGGACCGAGTTCCGCGCAGATAATGAATGAGCTTTCTGCGAAAGTACCAAGTTATATGATGCCTCTTGAAATAATTTGCATGGATGTTTTACCCAAAACGTCAACCGGAAAAGTCGACCGGGTCGGGCTGCGTGAAAGCCTGAGCAAAGAGGGCAGCAAAGCATGAATGTTTTTGAGCGGGTTATCGATGCAAATCTGAAAAGTCAGCGTGCCGACATTCGCCAGGTGCTGCATGCCAGCCCCATGTTTGATGCTCAGGCAATGGAAATTGATAAGCGCAAGATCAAATTCGGCGATAAATGGATGATAGATTTCGCTTCTTGCAATTATCTCGGTTTTGATTTAGATGAGCAAATTATCGAGTCTATTGAGCCTGCACTCAAAAAATGGGGAGTGCATCCAAGCTGGTGTCGTTTGGTTGCCAGTCCTTCGCTTTATCTTGAGGCTGAGGAATTACTGGCGCAGCTAATAAAGTCTGAAGACACGCTGATTCTGCCGACCGTCACTCTCATTCACATCGGTGTCATCCCTGCGCTTGCAGGAAGCGACGGCGTTATTTTTCTTGATAAGTCTGCGCATATGACCATGTACGAGGCTGCGAAAATGGCGCGGGATAGCGGCGCTAAATTGAAAAGTTTCAAGCATAATGATTTTGAGGCGCTTGAGGCATTACTTGAAGAGCATAAAGATAATCCCAAAAAGCTGATCTTGCTGGACGGCACTTACAGTATGAGCGGTAATTACATTGATGTTCCTCGAATTGCAAATCTAGCGGCCCGATTCGACGCGATCGCTTATATAGATGATGCTCACGGCTTTGGAGTTGTTGGTGAAAAACCTGATGAACACTTACCTTATGGCTATAAAGGCAATGGTGTGGTCAGGCATTTTAATGCCGACTACGAAAATGTTCTGTATATAGGAGGGCTTTCCAAAGCCTACTCCTCTCTGGCTGCTTTCATTTCCTGCACCAAGAAGCTGAAATCGTTTTTGAAAGCTTATGCTACGCCGTATGACCTTTCGGGACCCTGTCCGACTGCCTCGCTTCAAAGTCTGATCAGCGGACTTGCCGTAAATGAAAGTTTTGGTGACGAGCTGCGCAAGAAGCTTTATGATCTGAGCTTTAGAGCTATAAACGGATTGCGCGAGCTGGGATTTTATATTGATAATGACAGTTATTTTCCGATCGTTTCTGTTTGGATAGGTGATTCCATGCACCTTATTGAAGCTTCTCGTATTCTCTGGGAGTCCGGAATTTTGATTACTCTGGCTCCCTATCCGATGGTGCGGCGTGGTGAAGAAACCTTGCGTATAACACTAACTGCTGCAAATGATGCCGAGGAAGTGGAGCAATTGCTTCAAGCCTTTTCTCGTGTTAAAGCTTATCTTGAAGGCGTGAATGCGCCTTTGCGACCAAGGATCACTTGAAAGAAATGAGCGAAAAGGGAGTGAAGAACTAGTGTCAAGCGGCAGCAAGGTGGAATGGCTTTCCTGGAAAGGTTATAGCGAGAAAAAACGAGTTTCGCTGAATGGCTGGTTGAACGGTTTTTCCTTTCCGTCCCGTCTCTTTGAGCGTGTGCCGTTTTGCATCGAGTCTTACGATGTATTGCGTGAGAAAGATACTGATGAGCGTCTGGCAATACAGAGTGACCTTTTCGAGCGCACTAATCATTCGGTTATGGCGACTCAGTTTATGGGAATCATTCGTTCTAAAGAAAATAAGTGGCTTCGAGAGCAAATCAGCCTTTGTTTGAAAACTATGATCAAGCTGATGCAAATTGTTTCTGTCGACGATATAGACGGACCGGCTTTGAAGCAGCTTCTCGATGTCCTTCCGGCAAAAACAGCCGAGTATCTTCGCTCCTCTCTAGAAAGCTCGCTTTATTTCTATGCAAACGGCAAAGTCAAAAAGCCTTTTGCAAGAGTTGAAGAGCAGGCGCTTTACATAGAGCTGGGAGTGGATATTCTTGCCAGTGGACTCAATTTCATGATGGCGGAGTTTCAAGTGCGATATGCAACTCCGTATGCTCATTTGATCGATGATATGAGTGCGGCTTATCAGGCGATTTTTCCAGGCTTGTTTAAAAAATTCGGACTCAAGGCTGAAACTTTCTCCACACGCCGTCGGGATATTTTTAATGCCTGCGCAGAAAGTTTCACTGCAATGTCCGGCGAGCCGGTAGCCAGAGTTCTTGTTGATGCCTGGGCTTATGAGAACAATTCAGGAGCCAATCTCAAGCGAACTGCCGAGCAGCTCGGCATGGATTATGTTCTTTTTGACGAATTGAGCAAAACCCAAAATCTTATTGAAAGGACTTATAGAAACAAACGGCTTTGTATTTTCAATCAAGCTCCGCTTAATTTGCTTGATCCCTCCGATCTCCTTTTTCAGCGTGTTAATGCCGAGCAGCTTGAGAATTATGACGAGCTTTCCTGGACCGGCCTTCTTCAGCGATATTTGGATGGGCAGGTATTTATGGCTAACTCACCAATGACGGATCTGCTTAATGACAAAGCTCTTTATGCTGCTATTCCTGACCTGGCCAGGCATTTCTTCGGCGAAACTCTTGAGCTTTCAATTTCCGAAGATATGGCTTGTTGGTCGCCCTCTGATTACCATCAAGTACATGAGGCGAACCTGAATTGGGCAAAAAATAACAAGAATAAGGCAGTGATTGCTCATCGCTATCTAGAAGGTGGTCTTGGAATTAGAGTCGGACCAGCTACCAGCGCCGAAGAATGGGAAAGCTTTATTGAAACATTCGTTTGCGACAGACCTTACTTGTATGTAGTAAGGAAATACTTTCCTATGGATCCCGATTTCAGTTTGCGCTTGATCGCCAGTTCTTCGCTGAAGAATTTGAGTGAAGATCTCTCAAACTTTAAAGCAGAATATACAGATACTATTTTTGCCAGGCTGACAACTCAATCTCCGCTGAGCGCGGAGAATCATCGCTCATTTTTGATCTTTCAAGCGGATGATTCAAAAATTGAGCCGCGCTATGAATTCAAAGAAGAATCATCTCGCTGAGCATCTTAAATTTCTTCCCCAGCCAGAACCTGCGAAACTTTATAACCGCGACTTTTGAGCAGAGCACAGATGCCCTTTTCGCCAACCATGTGTGCTGCACCGACTGCGCACATGAAGGTGTCGGAACCTTTTAAGTAAGCCTCTAATTTGTCGGCCATTTGAATATTACGATCATAGAGGATTTTTTGATCAACTTCTTCAAATTCAGGATGCTTCAAATTATCTTTCTTTCGAATATCATCAAGCCCTTTTTCATCTCCCGTCCACCAGCAGCGCATCATGTCTCCAGCCAGAACCGGTAGCTCTTTCAAATCTTCAAATGTTTGATTCAGCAGTGCTTCTTGCAATTTAGGTGAAAGCTCTGAAAATAAAGTCAATTGAAATTCTTCAGTTTCAAGACCGATGATTTTTTTGCCGCTCATGTTGGCTTCATCAATGAAGTGCCGGTCGATGCCTGAATTAGGGCTATAACCCAAACGCTGGAATTCTTTTTGGGTAATGGTCAAATCGGCAAGCCAGGGTTTCATATGAATCAGATTGGAAAACTGCAGGTCGCTGGACATGCAATATTGCTGCAAAATCGAACTTGTTTGAGTCGATAGATGCTTGGTCATGTCGTCGCCGCTTGGATATATCCCTCGTGAACTGAGGAGGTATGCCGTTCTTTTCGGGTCGGATCTGGAAATGTCTATTTCTACCAGGAGAGCCTTTGATTTTGCGAAAGCCTTTTCCATTTCATCCGGAAGCGGATAATATTCCGGTCTGAAAACGTGAATGGTTCCAAGCAGATAAATGGTCGCACCGCTTTCTGAGCTTACTCTCCAGAGCATTTCCTTTTCTCCGGCTTTTGGCTTGTGAGCAGCAAAAGGCGCTTTTGCCGGTTTAGTACTTGCTGCTTTAGGCGGGATTTTCGCTTTGGCTGCCGGGACTTTCTTTGCCGGGGTTTTGAGTGCAGCTTTCTGTGGAGCGGCCGAACTGCCTTCATAGAGCCCGAAAAGGCTGAATAAGGAAAGGAGGATCAGAGGCGCAGTGAATTTAGGTCTAGGAAACAGGGGCTTATTTTGGCTCAACACAAGATCAGTCCTCGATTGCTCTTATTGGCATTTATGCGCTTTAGACTTGAAAATCAAACGGAGCTTCTGACAAATTTGTCACTTCTATAATTAGTTTCTAATTTGATGCGGGAATTACGTAGTAAGCGAAGCTTCAATTTCACAAGTTTGCAACAAATTGCTGTGATATTTATGCAACTCGGGTTTGCCTAGCCGGCAGACCTATTAGTCTGGCTTCAGATACAGGTTTCGTTTAATCGTTGAAGAGGGAGTTCCGCAAGGAACTACTGATAATACCCTGTCGAATAATGCTTTGGGCAAGCCTATTCGAGCAGAATAAAGCGCTCGACCTTTTGCGCCGGTCGAGACCATTTCTGCAAAATGCATTTGATAGACCGGAAGGGGTCGATTGAGTGCCGGGTTTATCAGAGGCTGTATTTTCGTGTAAAGCCAAGTCGGGCTAACTACGAATCTCGTTCGAGACAAGTAAATAGCTTTATTTAGTAGTCGGCCAAAATTCTTTTTTGGTGTATGGCAATTACTAGGCTCCGCTTTGGGGAGCTTCAGGCCGCTCTTTTTGAAAGCAGTTTTTGCTGGGTGCCGCAGGCATCCATCTTTTGCTGTCGCGATCAGTTTCGTCCCGAATTTAAAGGGGATCATATTCATGTCGAAAAACCGTGAGCTGCCGGACGAGAAGCCTGAGACCCAAGAGGATATTCCACAAATCTGTTTTGCTGCGCCTGAAGCTGCTGTTAAGGCTTCTGATCATTCCCGTCCAAAGACTCTGCAAGAATCATTCAAGTCTTCCTACAACTTGATGCATCAAGAAATATATGCCGATATTTATCGACCGATTGCTGCAAACCCCGCTGCGAAATTGCCCGATTGGTTCAATGCAAATCCTTCTCCTCTTAAGAGTCCGGAGCTTTCGGGATTGGATGCCGCAAGACGAAATCCCTGGGCTATACCGGGTGTTTTCGATGGAGCAAATGCTAAGCCTGCTGAAACTGCAAAACGTCCAGAGGCTAAGGAAAAGCCTTCCGAGGAGAGAGTAAAACCCGGCAATCCTGAAACTCCATCTGATCGAAAGCCGCTTGAGCCGATTAAGCCTGCGCATGAAAAGCAGGCTGAGGAATTGCCGAAACCGACTGAGGTCAATGCCGGAAAAGTCACTAGAGACGGCAATACTATTCATGTTGAATATCCGGGAGCAAAAAAGAGCCGCGACATAGTTCTTGATTCAAGCGGCAAAGCCTCTGAAATAATCACCAAAGACGGCAGCAACAGTATGCATCTTGTACGCAAAGATGAGCGCTGGTATGCCATAGTTCAGGGCATGGAACTTCAGATGCCCGGTAAAATCGAGGCAAATGAGCGCGGCGAAGTTACGTTTGAGATGGAAAATGGAATTTATCGACGTGAAAAGCCGGATGGTACCAGTGTTCAGGAAAAAACAAATGCCGATGGTTCACGCCTTTCATTCTATGACAAAGACCGGATTGAAAAAGTAACTCGTAAGGACGCTTCGAGCCTTCAGATCTCTGAAGATGGCAAGCATATTGTCGAAACACTGCCAAACAGCAATAAAACGATTTCATGGACTTTCAAAGATGACGGCTCTTTTGTAAGCGATGGACAAAATCCTCAAACTCGCAAGAACTTCAAAGTTGATGCTAACGGCAGTGCTAGCTGGGACGGACCGGATGGATTGAAGTTCGTCATTCGTGCGGATGCTGCCATGCTCGTCCAGGGTGAAGGGCATGCCAAAATTGAGCTTGACGAGCAAAATCGCATCAAATCAATAGATTACGGTAAGAAACAGAGAAGTTTTGAGTATTTCGATAAGAGCAACGAAATCAAAAAGACTGTTGTGAAAGATAACGAGAAAAATACGAGCAACAGCTTCAGCAGAGAAAAGTCCGGCTCGGATCGCTGGAGTCTGGATAACGGGCAGACCTGGACCGGCGATATAAAAATTTCTGCGGGCGGCATTTATTCTTATAAGCCGAGTGGCAGTTCGGTGACCGAACTTGACCGAGATGGGCGAGCATACACAATGTGGCCGGATGGCAGTGTCACAAGAGATACTGTTGCTGATGACGGTTCTCGTCTTTCTTATGATAGTGAGGGTAAGCTCAGAAAAGCTCTTGCAGCCGACGGCAGCAGCGCCGAGATTGGCGAAAATAGGCTTGTGATCAGTAATCCACGTAGTGGTGAGCGGATTACCTGGACTAAAGAAGCTTCTTTGTGGAAATCCGATTCGCCGAAATATCCCGGCAATAAGAAAGATTTGCAAATCAATGAAAAATGTGAGCTTTCCTTCACCGCTGAAGACGGCGAGCGGCATGCTTTGAGACCGGACGGCAAGGAAATCATAAATCGTAAAGATGGCGTTCGCCTTGAATTGAACGAGCAAAAGCAGGTCGACCGAATTTCCAAAGGCGATATGCTCCGAACCATTGAAAGAGCCTCTGATGGAAGCATCTCACGTGTTGTTGATCAAAATAAAGGCGGAGAGCGAATCGTTTTAGATCGCAAAACAAATGCTCAGATTCAGTCTGTCGATTTGACTAAGGACGGCGATTTGCAGATCAAATTTAAGGACGGGACAAGCACGCTCGAGCGTTCAAATTTTAGTCGAGTTACTCAAGATAAGGATGCTTCGCCTTTGCAGGTTGTAGATGCCAGAGGCAATACCCGAACCTTTGTCTGGACTGGTGAAGGGGACAATAAGCAAGTTCAGGAAATTAGAGACAGCAAGAAAACTGCTAAGGGAGAGCTCACTGAAAGCTGGACTCGAAAGTCGGGCAGCAACGATTTTGTTAGTATCGGCTCCAATGGTAAAGAAAAAATCCGTCAAAACATTCAGCTGAATCCGGATGGCAGCGGTGATTACAGCTACAAAAATAAAGACGGCGGCAAGGATAAGATATCCCGACCGGGAGCTGATTCCGGTGACTCGGCTCTTTCTGAAAGTGTTGAAGAAGCCAGAGACTCTTTGCTGGAAGAAATGCGCGACAAATTGCCTGAGACTAATTTCAAGCGCATGGAAGAGATGATGAGAAATTTCGAGTCTCGAATGAGTGACCGAGCTTATATGCGCAAACTTGCCGGTGTCAAAGATTCAGAGACTGTCGATAGTGAAGTCCAAAAAACTGTACAGAGTACTTACGATAACCTGAGACAGATGGTTGCTCAGGGCGATGATTCAAGCTTCTACGACCAGAAAACTCGAGTCAAGCTCGCTGAAAATTTTATGTTTCACGCCATGGAGCCGACTACGATCGACCAGGGTCCTGCTTCTAATACAGACTCCACAGGTCATGGAACTTGCTGGATTTCATCCGGGCAGATCTGGGGCATGACTCAGCATCCGGGAGCCATGGCTGATTACCTGAAGCAAGTAGCTTTAAGTGGGTCGGTGACTACAAAAAATGGCGGTGAGAAGGATCCCAACCCGAAAACATATACTTTCTCAAAGGGGCTTTTGAGCTTTGATGGTCAAAAGCAGGAAAGCAAATGGACAATTGAAACCGCCACCACCGAATGGCGGGAAGAGCCGGGTATGAAGATTCAAATCTGGGGAGATAGAAGCCCGGTAAGCAAAATCTTTGATTACACATTGCCGGTTCTTTCAGGCTCAAGGCGTGAAGGCGATGTAGACGGCGGCCTTTATTCCTCAGCCAATATTGTCGGTCAGGGACCAACCAGAGGTACAAGAGAAATTCTTTTCATGGTTACAGGCGACTATCCTGTTGATCGCTCTTATGCCAATCATAGTGAAGGACACTTGATGAACAACGATTACTACAAGAGCATGATGGAAAAGGGCACAGTTCTGAGCTATACGGATGGACACTTGCGTTCTCAGACGGTTCGCAAAGTTGACGGTAATTGGTACCTGATTCAAGACGACCAGCATAGCGAAAAGTCCGATTCTATAATGGCTCAGATTACCGACATTGAACGCTGGGCGAAGGGCGATCGCAGTGTTGAAAAAGCTGTAAGCATCTCTAAACTCGATCTGATGCATAAGAAAACCTGGACAGGTAGCGGTGACGCTGATGCGATCGGTAAAGTCGTGCCCCGGTCGGCAAGCAAGCCTGCTACTGTTAACGCAAGCCAAGCTCAAAACAGAACTTACTCGTCCGGATCTTATAAAGCCGGCTACTTACCTGCCTTGCAGGTCGTTTATCCGAACGCCAATTAGCCCCTTGAATAAATTAGCGGAGCAACCTATGTTAGTTCAAATGAAAGTAGACTACAAATTACTTGCTGAGAAAACGAAAGTCTTTCTCGATGAATTGAGCTCTCCCGGCGGAGCTGAAGCGCGTTTTTCCGAGGAGATTTTTGAAGCCTTCCGGAATTCTTTCAATGCTTCGGGACTTGATGGCGTAGATGAGTTGATTGCTTCAATCAACGCTCAATTGAAATTGCTGGCATGCAAAATCTGCTTCAGGTCGGGTGCCGCACTTGAGCATAGTGATCCGGGAAATCCCTCACTTTTGCATGTTTTCCTGGAAAACATGGCTACGACTCAGTTAATTGCGCATGAAAGAATTCCTCTGAAATCCGGTGGCGGTAGCCGTCCGGATTGACTTTAAAATTTCGCCTCTCGTCTTCAATACCCTTGCTCAGCTGAGTATTTATGTGAAATTACGCTGGGGTAGGGAATATATATGGAATCACGTCAAAAAATCCCCCCGTTTTGACAAGGAAATTGAAGTATGAGCACTATGAAGCTTGGTGCAGTCTGGTGGCTTTGCATGGTCCCGTCTTTTGCGGCGACAGCAATGCTATTAAACGAATGGCTGCAAAACCAGTCAGAGACGAGGTTTTTACTCTACGCTCTCATTTGCCTGCTGCTGGGCGTAATCTTTGGGGCAATTATTGTCCTGACCAGCCAGTCCAAGGATTCTGCAGAAGGTAAACAGTCAGAGAATCCGCCTCTGTCGCCTATATCCAGCGCGCTGCGAGAGGAACCGCTTTCTCAGCATCATAATTTTGCCAATGCTGAATCATCTACTGGCGAGCTTGCGACCGAGCCGGAACTGTCCGCGCAAAATGAAGACCCTTCTCTGTCTCCTGAGGCTATATACGGCGGTTTAGCCGGTCCTGACTCTATAAAAGATATGCAAGCGCTCAATGCGACCGCTTTGAATGACACTACCGGTGGTGATGAGTCCGCAGAAAGGAGAATCCTAAGTTGTCTTGAAAATGAAGTTCTTAAGGTCGAAGCTACTTCGGCACTCGTAGCCGAGCAGGAGTCAGGCAAAAAGCCATTTCCTGAATTCGACGGAGTGGATAACTGGATGAAATATGCGGAGCTGATGATCGCTGAGGATAATCAGGCTGATGCAATCAAATGCTACGACAAAGTGACCGAGCTTGATCCAAAAAACTTCGATGCCTGGTTTCTAAAGGGACGAGCTTTAAGAACTCGTGGACAAACAGAAGATGCAATCTATTGTATTAACTACGCTCTGCGCTTGAGGGAAAACTGTTCTGTTGCCCTATCTGAGAAAGCTCTCTGTCTTTTAGACTTGGGCAGGGCCGAGCAGGCACTGCCATGGTTCGATAAGTCGCTTGCCTTAGATGACATTGCGGTTAGACCCTGGTTAGGTAAGGGGCAATGCCTCTCCGCTCTGGGCAAGCATAAAGACGCAATAACTTGTTATGACAAAGTGCTTTTACTGCAACCAGACAACGACCAGGCGCTGCGCTCCCGGTCGGAATCGGTTGCAAAAACTGGAGCTAAGACTTAGTCCATATCTCCAAGGCTGAAAGAATCTTTAGAGAATGGCTTCTCCGAGCTGTTCTTCCAGCTGTTGGCTGTGCCCATGTAAAGACCTTCCAGACCGCCTTTGAAAACGGCGAAGGGCAGAATTACCAGTGCGGAACCGCCTCTCAAAAGCGGGTTATCGCTTTTGCCTGAGAGTTCGCCACTCATTTCCGTGGTGTTGGAAGCAGTTTTGCGGACCACGGCGATAGGCGTACCGACTACAGCGCCCGTTGCGAAGGCCAGCAGTCTTACCGGGATCATCGCTACTCCTTTAAGTGAATCGTCAGCCTTGGCTGGAAGCAATCCGGCAAGAGTGATACAGACTGCAAGTAATGGTGCTAGATTCCTGGACATGGGTTCTCCCTTTTGAAAAATAACTCTGCAATTATCTACTAATTACATCCAAAATGACTCTGAGCTGCTTCAAATCTTGCTTTGCTCTGGTTGTCAGGCTGTTTTTACGGCTCTGACAATATCTCGTTTGTATTCAATATATGTCTCTTCGCTAAGTCAGGGGAAATAGAATGCAGCTTAAAAGCGTCTATTAGTCATTGTTTTCGTGTCTTCTATGGTGTTAAAAATAACCAAGCAAGACTGAAAAACTACAATTGCTGATTCTGAAAAGTCCCTGCACTGCACTCTTAGAAGCAGTTCTTAAGCGCTACTCATGCATTCGTTAATCTAGCTTAACAGCGTGCGCACAGTTCGAAAAGCGCACTTATACTTCAAACAGGCGTTGCCAAGGAAAACGAAAATAGCGATTAGTGCAGGGGTTGCAAAGTAAAAGATTACGGAACTATTTAGAAACCCCTTCGTTTCACTTCTCGCACATATTATCGAACCATAGGTTTGAACCAAAGGAAACAGATTCACATTCCCTCGAGAAAGCCGCTTGCCAGGATCTATAGATAGATCAATTAAATCAAACAATTAGCGCTTGTCCGAAACCGAATCGTTTTCAAAGTTCAAAAGGTAGTTTTTAGACGCACCGCCTAAGAAGCCACAAATGGTGTTGGCTGAACTTTCATAGCGGATCATATATAGAGGGAACACAATGGCTAAACCAAGAGCTGCTGATTCGGACAAGGGTATGAACACGATGCTCGTCGAAGACGAGAACATCGCGAAAAGAAACGAGCTGGAAGAGCTCGACCTTCTGGACAAAAGCGACAGTTTCACCATCATCGATGATGAAGAAGACAGTCTTGATGATGACGACGAACCCGTAGAACTGCCTTCCAGCCGTGAAATCGCTACCGAAGATTCCGTCAGATTGTATCTACGTGAAATCGGTCGAATTCAATTGCTGAAGCCGGACGAAGAAATCGAACTTGCACGTAAAATTCTGCAAGGCGACATGATGGCTAAGAGAAAGCTGGTTCAAGCCAACCTCCGTTTAGTTGTTTCAATCGCCAAGAAATATATCGGCAGAGGTCTTTCCTTCCTCGATTTGATTCAAGAAGGCAACCTCGGTTTGATCAGAGCTGCTGAAAAATTCGACCATGAACGTGGTTACAAGTTCTCGACTTATGCCACCTGGTGGATTCGTCAGGCGATTACGCGCGCTCTGGCAGACAAATCACGCACAATCCGTGTGCCTGTTCACATGGTAGAAACCATCAACAAGCTCAAAAAGGTCACCAGACAACTGGCTCAAGAGCTGAATCGCAAGCCCACAGAGCAAGAACTGGCCAAGTCCATGGGTGTGTCGCTTGTGAAGCTGCACGAAATCATCAAAGCTGCTAAAGAACCGATCTCTCTTGAAACACCAATCGGCAAAGAAGAAGATTCACGCCTTGGTGATTTCATTGAAGACAGTGAAGCCGAGCGACCCGAGACCACCGTCACTCACGAACTTCTCAGACAAGATCTGGCACGTATGTTGAACGAGCTTACACCTCGCGAGCGCGATGTGCTTCGCCTGCGCTTCGGTCTTGATGATGGACGTCAACGCACACTGGAAGAAGTCGGGCAGCTCTTTGCCGTGACACGCGAACGTGTTCGTCAAATAGAGTTCAAGGCTCTCAGAAAGCTGAGACAGCCGGGAAGATCTTCTCGCTTGAGAGAGTATCTCTAAAAAGAACTCTCTAAATAAGAGAATATGCAAAATATGTAGGGCGATGCTTAGCATCGCCCTATATAATAAGCGGATATATTTGGGCGGCTGGGGCTTTGTTCATGGGGGTTAGGAAGGAATTATGAGTTTCTCTGAGGACTCAAGTTCATCTGCGGCACCGTTTTCGGGTGACAGCAGCGGTCAAATCTTCGACTTGCCCGACATGGTGGCTTCTTCACCGACCACCAGCGAGAGGGTGCTTGACACGCAATCGGGCTTCTTGCTAGTTGTAAAGAAGCTTAATGAAAGGCTTTCTCTTTCGGTGAAGCGCCAAATAGGCACGCCGCCCAGCAGTTCGGTTTCACTAACTCCGGATGAGTCGCTGAAACTTTCAAGAATTCTGGAAAGCAGTTTTAGTTCGGATGATTTTGATTCCGAGTACCCAAAGATTGGCGGCCGCCGCAAAAGAGGGTCGCGTTTATTTGCCAAAACCGAGCTCGAATCCGATCCTGAGCTCGATTTGAAAGTGCAAGCTCAATCACTAAGCAGCGTCCATGTGCCGATGAAGCTTATGCTGGGCTCTGTTTTAAGAGCTTTCATGGTGCCGATTGTCGGGCTGGCTTTGAGTCTTTTCTTGCTCGGTATCGGCGCCGGTATCAGCAGTTATCAGCTGTTTGAGAAAAAAGCGCTTGCTCCGGCGGTAATTAAAGATCCGTTGGAGAGCAAAAAGGTCGATACATATGTCAAAGACTTTGTTTCTAAATTGCTCGATTTTTCGCCGAAAACATACCGGATTTCTCAGGTACAGGCCATGGCTGCCATGTCTCCTGAATTGATGGAGCGTTACTGGCAGGAAACACGTTTTCCATTGACTAAACGTCAGCTTGCTGCAGCTGCTCAGGGCGCCACCATAATGATTAATCAGCTTAAACAAGAACGCCTTGATGCCGACACTGTCGCTGTGGACGTGCATGCGCAGCTTTGCGATCCGGCAAATCCTAAGCTGGCAACTCCAGTGAATTTGCGCTTGAAACTTGCTTTGGGAGCCGACAAGCAGATAGTCGTTGTCGATCAACAGGATCTTTCTGCTTCGGCTAGATAAGAAAAAAAAACGGCTTCAGTCCAGCTGAAACCAGCATACAAGAGCTGCCAGGCAGGCTCCTGTCGAGTCGATTATTACATCAGTTATGACGGAACTTCGGCCCGGGACAAAGGCTTGATGCCATTCATCAGTCAATGCATAAGCAATTGTCAGTAAAAGAGGCAGTCCGACAAGTCTAAGAAAACGACGGATTTTTGTTTCATGATGAATCAAAATTGCATGCCGACCGGATAAACGTTGATGCAGTTGAGCTCCGTGATCGCTTGCATGAGTTGCCGGAATTCTTGAATTGCTCTGAGTCTGCTCTTCTGATTCTTCTAAGTTGAGGTGCTCATGTGAATCGAAGCTTAATGCATCATGGAGCGGCTTGTGCTCGTGTGTGCTTTCTACTTTATGATGACCTGAATGCAGCTTTGTCGGTGCTTGATGCTCTTCGATATGTATGAACCATAAAAACAGAAAAAAGAGCACTGCATATTCAGTCATGTGCGCGCCTTTGCGCACAAAATAGTTGAAGCTGCCGAATATTTCTTTTGTGACTTCGTTTGAATTCGGCTGGTCTGAAAGAATATAAATTGTCGTAAGCCAGGCGAGAAGCAAAAGTCCTCTTAGAATTCGCTTTTGAATTTTAGTCATTTGCTTTAGCCCGACTTTGATTCTTGGCTTTGTGGCTGCGGACCTTATGTACCGATAGCAGAGGATGCTCTTTGATGAAAAACCTGAAGAGACGATCTTGAGCCACTGATATGCCGACTCTCTGAGAAATGCCAATCTCCGAGTTCTTGGCCGGAATCCCTTCGCTCAGCCAGATTTCGCCGCTTGAATCCATTAAATTAAGATTGTTATGACTGCGATCTATTTGCCAGTTTTTGCATAATTTGCCCGGTCCATCGCCTCCGGGCATGTCGACTGCTCGAATTAGTATTGCACCGGCTACTCCGTCAGGCTCAGTCACTACATT
>JAIEPM010000471.1 GCA_019748395.1 Candidatus Obscuribacterales bacterium | reverse complement strand
ACCTTAATACCGTTCTTTTTGGCCTCTTCGATACTGTCTGCAAAAAAGCGCATTTGCGAAATATATGTATCCCACTTCATCGTGGCATAGCGGCGTTTGTATTCGGAAATGTTATCGACAAAAGTCGCATGGTCTGCGGCTGTACTCGGTCTGAACCAGGCCTGCCCGGCAAGAACTTCACAGGGGCGCAAATCAGGCACGATAACCCGGCGCTCGTCGATGTTTAAAGCAACTGCTTTTGCAGGCAAAGGCAGAAGCTGATTTACAAAGTTCTCTGCCGACTTTGCGGCTTTAAGCGAAAGGTCCTCGCGATTCTTATAAAAAAAGCAGGCTCTGCCCAGTTCAAAATCGAGACGCTGCATCCAGTCGGGCATGACTCGATCTGCAATCGGCGCGATATCTCCAAAGCGAGAAAGAAAGCGATAGGGGTCGGTGGCAGACGGGCTGGGCAACATGTTGTCCAGAAAATCCCGTGGTCCGACACCATAAACGATTATTTCCGGTTTTTTCTTGCCGCAAAGCAGATTTTTGACAATCAAATAAGCATCGGACGGCATTTCGCCTGGCAGTGCGAAAGTGAAACTGCGCATCGAAAGTCCTGTTTTTTCTTTGAACTTATCTTCAAAATACTGAGAGCGATGATGTTGACTGCCATCCACGCGCCGATTCAAATAATCGGCATCAACACCATCCAGCGGCACAAGCATCAAAGATGAGCCCAGAAATACAAGATCGGGTGCCTTGCTTTGCTGCAAATAATCCTTGATCGTCCAGGCCGTCCAGCTCATATAAGGAAAGTCCTGAGGCGCAGTTCGAAAGTCCTGCAAAGCGCATGCGAACGCGCCAAGCAGACTAAATGTCAGCAAGGAAATCGCAAATCTCGTTTTGAAAAATCCCTTCATAGCTCCCATTTCTTTTTCGGACGAGCCTCACAGTGCTTCAGCTCGGCTTCCTGCAAAAAACTGCATTCAGCCTAGAACTGGAAGTAAATGAATTTCGGTGAAGTGTCGGGGCTGAAGATTGTCAGCACGCAGAGCATAGCAACCATAACGGCCACCTGCACCGGCCAGGGCGGGCTCAGGTAAAACTTCTTGTTGTTCAGCCAGTTGACCACTACATGAGCAATCATGCAGGCCGGAACAATCAAAATTATGGCCGGGAAAATGATCGGATCGCGTATTTGCAAAATAGTGAGCTGCGAACTGCTGAAATTTAATAGCGCCGCAGGCAGCTCAGCCAACTTGCTCAAAACTTGCAGTGCATTTTGCTCGGACTCGGCGCGGAAAAGTACCCAGCCTACGCAAACGAACTGGAAAGTAACAATCACTGAAAAGACGTGATAGAGCTTGGACTTCAGCAGTTTGGCGTGCAAGCCGATTGAGTCCATGAACCGCACATATTCACGGTGAGCAATCAAGAGCAAGCCCTGATAAACGCCCCAGAGCAGGAAGTGGTTGGCAGCACCGTGCCAGAGCCCACCCAGTGCCATCGTGATAAAAAGATTGCGATACACAAAAGGCAAATTACCTCTAGAGCCACCCAGCGGAATAAAGAGATAATCGCGCAACCAGGTCGACAGGCTGATATGCCAGCGATGCCAGAAATCAGCAGCGTTGGCCGCCAGATAAGGCAAATTGAAGTTAATTGGAACTTTGTAGCCGAAGAGCATTGCCGAACCACGAGCAATATCGGTATAACCGGCAAAGTCAAAAAAGATCTGAAAAGCAAAAGCGTAAGTAATCAGCCACATATCAATGGAGCTGAACTTTTCCGGATGACTGAAACCGGCTTGAACAACCAGCGCCAGGTTGTCTGCAAGCAACACCTTCTTGCAAAGCCCCATCAGAATAAGATGCATGCCTTCATCAACGTATTCCCACTTAAACTTGGCCGGGATATCGAGCTGAGGAATAAAGTCCTGATAGCGTTTGATTGGTCCGGCAATTTGGGTTGGAAAAAAGGAGGCGAAAAGCGCGAAATCCATGAACTTCTTCACGACCGGCTTGCCGCGATAAACTTCAACGGCATAGTGAATAAACTCAAAAACAAAGAAAGAGATGCCCAGAGGCAGCAATATATGTAGATGCGGTTCATGCCAGTTGATGTGGACCAGATTCAGACCGGTCTTCAAACAGTCGATGCCGAAATAAGCGTATTTGAAAATAGCCAGCGTGATCAGGTTGACCGCGACAACAACACCCAGCCAGAGCTTTTTCTTTTTGACGTCTTCCGCTTTTGCAACAAGCGGCACCAGCAAGAAATTGCCGAGCGTAAGTCCGAAGATCAAGAGACCGTAGATAGGCTTCCAGGACATATAGAACACATAGCTTGCCACCAGAAGCAGTGGCACACGCAAGCGATGCGGTACAAGCCAGAACAGCAAAAATACTGTCGGCAGAAAGACGAGATACTGGAGACTATTGAAAAGCAAACCAAGCTCTCCTTACTACTTAAGATCACGTTGACAGTATGATGGAGTAAATCCCCAAAAGTGTCATTAGACGCCGCAAACGAAGTTGCCATCAGACGCAGGCATCATGATAGATGCTGGATATCAAGAATGTACATGCAAGCCGCATCTCTTAACCTAAAAAAGATTTCCGCCTGAGAGCAAAGCCAGCAGCAGCCGCTGATTACAGAGCTTCCGAGCAAAGCTCCTAAAAAAGAGCTTTACGGAAAGCTCTTAAAAACCACTTCTCTTGACAGGCGATCGGTGTCATTAAAGAAAAGCTGAAATCTACTTAAGAGATTAAACCCAATCAATCTTTAGTAAGATCTGAGATTTGCATCAGCAAATCTCAGATCTACAAAACCTAGGCTCTCGACTCTTGAGGAGACGGGCGATTTAGAATCTCAGATCACTAGAAGTTCAGTTCAAGTCGCCTGGTTGCTTGGTGAAGCCTTCCGGAACCAGTTGATAACCGCCACCGTATACAGTTCGGATATATTTGCGATCGCCGGACTCGAGACGTGTTCTCAAGTGACGGATATGAACTCTGATTGTGTCCACGTCATCATCGGGTGAATAGCCCCAGACTTCTTCAAGAAGCTTGCCCGTAGAAACGGTTTGACCGTGATGCTGCATCAAGCAATGAAGAATCTCAAATTCAGTGGGCGTGAGCTTGACGACTCGCTCTTTAACTTTTGCTTGCAAATTCTCAGGAACCAGCGTTATTTCGCCGGCAGTGAGAATCTCCGGCAAAGATGCTGATTGCGGAACAGAACCGGCTCTCCGAAGCAAAGCCCGGACTCGGACCTGCAGCTCTGGAATTTCGAAAGGCTTGGTTAGATAGTCATCCGCACCGGAATCGAAACCTTTTACCTTGTCTTTGGTCATACCAAGAGCAGTGAGCATGAGAACTGGAATACCGGCAGTACCGGTGTTCTGCCGAAGTCGCTGACAAACGGTAAATCCGTCCAGGTCGGGCATCATGACATCCAGAACAATCAGGTCCGGTCTGTTTTGCTGCGCCAGAGCCAATCCCTTCATGCCATCATTTGCGGTGCTTACCTGGTGCCCGAGCAAGTCAAGATTGACCTTGATTAGCTCAGCAATGGCTTGATCATCATCGATTACCAGAATTCTGGCCAAGTTCTTCTCCCATAGTGCTTATTTAGTCGATACTTAGAATACTAAATGCCGTCAGGCTATTTCGGTTGAGCTAATTTTACTTGAATTCTAGTAACTTGCCCCTGCCTTAAAACATTCAGTGTAACCACTTGACCAGGTTTTTTGCTTTCCACATAGCTGAGCAGATCATCAACTGAGTTAACCCGCTGCGCATCTATGCCTACGATAATGTCTGCAGCGCTATTGTCAACCTGATTAAAATCAAATCCCCCTACAGAGTATCGCCTTACAGTCGGTCCATGAAGTCCGGCGTCAGCGGCCGGTCCGTTAGGATCGACTGCAACAATCATCAGACCCATCTGGGTTGGATAAACCCGGAGAATTCCAAGGTCAGGCCGAAGTATCGCCCCGTGAGCAATAAGCTGCGGCACAACTCTTTTCACCACATTAACCGGAATCGCAAAACCAATACCCGCACTCTGTTGCACCTTACTCAATATGGCAGTTGTGACACCAACCATATTGCCCTGCGTGTCAAGCAAGGGTCCGCCGGAATTGCCCGGATTTATAGCTGCGTCGGTTTGCAGAACGCCTTTAATTACTCGACCATGCTCGGTGCGCAAAGTGCGTCCAACACTGGAAATTATGCCTGAAGTCATAGTCAGATCAAGTCCGAATGGATTGCCGATTGCGTAAACTCTTCTGCCAACTTCAAGCTTGCTGGAATCCCCAAACTTGATGGTAGACAATTTGCGAGCGCCGGGATCGATTTTCAAAACTGCAATATCGTTATCAGGGTCGACTCCCACAAGCTTTGCAGGAAAAGGCGTTCCATCGAAAAGAGTGACTTTTACCATGCTGGCACCATTAATAACATGGTTATTGGTCAAGACATAACCATCCGTGGATATTATCGAGCCGGAGCCGGTATCAGCGGCAGGAGCCAGACCGTACATGACTGTTTCCGGAGTGACATTGCTGGTTGTGACGTTAACAACGGCTTTGCTGTCGGTTTTATAGACTTTAATGGTTGTTGCTTCTTCGGCTGTCACCGGAGCAGGCGGTGCTGAGGCAAAGGACTCCACGACTTTTGCCGGGACAGCATCATCTTTTCTGGAGTTATTGCTTTTCGCTGCCGAATTAGCCTGCTTGACTGCAATTATTTTTGCTCTGCTGTTCTCCGATGCTTTGATCAACTTATCCGGAGAAGCTTTCTTGAGTGTCTCTGCATCGGCAGCCAAGAAACAATTGAGTCCCAGAACAGCTAGCATCAATGCAAGCGTTTTGGTCGCGTCTCCCTTGCCGTCGCTATTTTCATTCTTTTCTTCAAGCTTTGCCTTTTCACCAATCTTCGGCTCGGTGCCTGAAAGCAGTCTTTTGATATTTGCCTTATGTCGAAAAATCACGTAAGAACTCCCGACGATGTTGTAGATAACAAAACTCATCTTGCCGCCAAAAGCATACATTAATACCGGTCCAACAAAGGCAGCCATCATTGAACCAACAGACACATAACGACCGATGTATATGGTCAATACAAAAACTACGAACATGAGCGCCCCGGCAGTCGGGTTCATCGCCGCCAGCGTTCCGAGCCCTGTAGCGGCACTTTTACCACCCTGCATGTTTAGAAAAATCGACTTGCTGTGCCCGATCATCGAAATAATCCCGGTTATAGCAGGCATCACGTAGTAAGTTACAAAAGGACTGTTTTGAAGACTGCTATCCGCCGTCAAACTCAAAATCGCCGGAATGGGCATGGATTGATGCCCCTGCGGGTCACAAGCCGCAATACCCAGGAGCACGGGGAAAGCCCCTTTGAACATATCAAAAATCAAAACAAAAACAGCCGGACCTTTTCCGACGCTGCGCAATACGTTCGTTGCACCGGTGGAGCAACTGCCGACCGTGCGAATATCAATTCCTTTGACTATCTTCCCAACCCAATATCCAGTTGGGATCGCGCCCATTAGATAGGAAATCACAGAAAGCAGGAGTATAGCCAGCATTGATTATTTATCCCTCTCCTTTGGTCTTAAGAACAGGCGAATAGGAGTGCCCTTAAAGCCAAACGATTCCCGAATTTTTCTTTCAAGATAAGTCAAATAGCTGGAGTCTGCGAGCTTATCGTCGTTGACTTTCAAAATAAAAGAGGGCGGACAAATAGAAACTTGCGTTCCGTAATATATGCGCAAACGTCGACCCCTCTTGCCCGAAGGCGCCGGTGTAAGCATTTGCGCGTCCTGAATTACGCTGTTGAAAGTTGCCGTGCTCACTCTTCTTTGTGTTTGCTCAAATGCTCTGGCTGCAGTTTCAAGAATTTTCTGCACTCGCTGCCCGCTTTTGGCCGAAGTAAAAACAGCTTCTACAAATTTCAAATGAGGCAGGTCTTGAACAATTTTGTCCATGTACTCGTTCATAAGACGACTTGATTTGTTGGAAACCAAATCCCACTTGTTAAACACAACAATGGCAGCCTTACCCGCATCTATTATTTTTTGTGCAATCTTTTGATCCTGGTCGGCGATCTCCTGGTTAGCGTCAAGGACAAGAACAACGACATCGGCTCTTTCGATCGAGTTCAAAGCTCTGACCACGGAGAATGCTTCAACCCCGTAATCAACCTTTGATTTACGCCTGATTCCGGCCGTATCAATCAAAGTAATCTTGCGATCTTCAAATTCGAAAATCGTATCAAGTGCATCACGGGTGGTGCCTGGTATATCAGTGACGATCGAACGCTGGGTTCCGGTTATGGCATTAATGATTGAAGACTTCCCGACATTAGGTCTGCCCACGATTGCCAGCGAAAAATCTTTGCGTTCTTCTTCTTCTTCCGACTCAGATTCATCTTCTTTGCCGTTGCGCCGACAGGCGGCTTTCAAATCGGGAGGTATCGTTTCCAAAACCTTATCAAGCAAGTCACCGACACCGCCGGTTCCCCGAAGCGCCGATAAGGACATGGGTTCACCCAGTCCCAAGCTGTAGAAGTCGAGTAAATTGGCTTCTTCTCTCGGGCTGTCGATTTTGTTGACCGCCAAAAGAACAGGCTTCTTGCTTCGCCTCAGCATGTTTGCAACATCCTGGTCTGCACCGGTCACGCCGGCTTTACCGTCAACCATGAACACGACAAGATCCGCTTCATCAACCGCGTTCTTGACCTGCTCGCGCACTTGTCGACTCATCTCTTCGGTTGAATCCGGCAATAAGCCGCCCGTATCCACAAGGAGCAGATCATGACCGGACCAGTCACAATCACGATATATGCGATCGCGAGTCACGCCGGGCTGGTCGTAAACAATGGCTTCTCGACCGCCCACGCAACGATTGAAGAAGGTTGACTTCCCCACATTCGGACGACCAACGATGACAACTACGGGCTTAATCATGTGCTACCCCCAGCAGGACATGGTAGCACGTCAGAGCGACTTAGCCCTTATCACGCTTGGGCGGCTCCTTGCTGGAGTCTCCCCCCTTGGATCCGAAGACTTTGCCAAGCTTGGGTGCTTGAGCCTCCAGATACTTGACCAGCGTATCTTTAGCATTGTTAAGATACATCGCCATTTCAGTGTCACCCCCCGTATCGGGGTGAACTCCAGGTTTTGCCATTTCTCTCTTCCAGGCATCGATTACAACTTGCTTGCTGAGGTCCTCCGGGCGCAGCCCCAGCAATTTGCAGGCTCGCCTTATGTCCGGCGATACCATTCGCGGCATCATCGGCTGCTCATGAGTACCTGTACTCTTGCTTCCGACAAACTTGTTGAGCGGTGTTTTAGGCACAGGAGCATCTGCTTCAGAAGCAGCCTGAGACTCTTCCGGTGCTTTAAACCTGTGATGTACTAGATCTCGAAGCTCGTTTGGGTCAAAAGCGGCTTTCGCCTGCTCTGCAGCAGCTTTTGCGATTGCTTCATCTCGCAATTTGATCATCTCCATGTCCACAAGGGTTCCGTCAGGAGACAAATTTATTGAGTCTGCGGGCTTTTCAGATGCTCCGGAGAGTTCCTGCCCAGGCGCATTGGAATCGTATTGCAATTCCGAAAATTCTGTTTGCCCGGACAGAGCCTCAGATACAGCTTTACTGAAAATTCCTGCAGGCTCAGCTGCGAGCGGACTTCCGGCAGTCGACTCGTTTTGGATTTCAGCAGCAACTAGATCTGCATCGGCAACCTCATTTTGCTCGAAGCCTTCGACTGAATCATAAGCGGCATTTGGATCATAAGCAGCATTTGGATCATAAGCAGCATCTTGATCGTAAGTAGTATTTGGATCGTACGCAGCATTCGGATCATATGCTGCATTCGGATCGTAAGTAGCGTCTGGATCATATGCTGCATTTGGATCGTAATTAGCAGCTGGATCATATGGAGCATTTGGATCATAAGCAGCATCTTGATCACATGAAGCGTTTGGATCATAGAGTGATTGCGGCTGAGACTCGGAGCTCTCTGAATAAGCAAAATTCGAATCTGAGTCCGGCAACGATTCCTGAAGCGCATCAGGATCTCCAAAGGTGGCGGACTCAGTCTCGTCGGGAGGAGCAGAGTCCAAAAGCGTCTCGCCTGAATCGAAAAATCCGGAATCCATGTAATTCGGCAAACTGTAATCAATAGAGTCTGCAGGCACCAGCAAAGATTCGTTCACTGAGTCGTGAGAAACGTTCTCCGGCGCAGGCTGCGCTGACTTTGCTGCAAGCGGAGGCGGCAATTGCTTGGGAGGAATAAGCTTTGGAGGCTTGGCTTTAGTACTGGGAGTCAAAAGAAAATCAGCCATTTCCTTCACCGCATCAACGCTGACGGCAGGCGCGGAATGCTCGGCAGCGGGAACAGGCTCTTCAAGCGTAGAAGACTCCGGAAACTGCTCTTCTTCGACCGAAGCGTCATGCAAAATAGCAGAACCAAGCCCCTCGGTCACTTCAGGCGGAAGCTCTTCCTCAATCAATTCATTTTCGCTTGCTTCTTCAAGAACAAATTCCTCTTCGGAAACTTCTTCCTGGGCTAAAGAATTCTCAGCAAAATCAGATGCCGCAACTTCAACATAATCGAGACTTGAATTATCTGAAGCTTCTTCATCACTTGAAAGTAGTTCTTCGGCAAGCTCCGTGCTCAGCTCCGGCACGAAGTCCGGAAGCACTTCCAGCTCCGGCGCCCCATCCAGCTGCTCTTCTGCCGCTGCGTCCTGCTCTTCCACAGTTGCTTGCCCGTCAGGCTCCGCTTCAAACTGATCACCTGAATAATCCCCAAGCTCAAGCGGCTCGGCAAGACTAGCTTGTTCAAACCCTTGCTCAAAGTCAGCAAGATTCGCGCCACCAGCAGCGGTGGCAGCCTCGCTTTCCGCAGCGTAGCTCAGTTCGGACTCGGATCGAGCTGAATCAAAGCCCTGCTGCCAGGACACTTGCATGCTTAGAGCCAGAACCTGATTTGCATCTTCCAGCGCTTTCGTTTGCTCAAGCAATTTATTGTTAAGAGCCCGCAATTCAGAGAGTTCCTGATTTAACCTACTAATCTCGTCTTGCGCAGAGGGACTATTATTAGTGACATCGATATTTGCATTTGATTCTATTTGCTCGAGCCTGGACAAGAGAGCTTGTTCTTTATCTGTTAAGGACTGCTTTTCTTCTTCGAGACGCTCAATAGATTCAGTCAATTGCGAAACTGTCTGGTCCGACTCATCTTGCATGTAAACAATCAGCTCTTCCAGCTCTTCAATTTTTTTCAAAAGCTTGTCATATTCGGCTGCGACAATCCCGTTAAGATCGCCTCTGGCCTGAGAAATGAGCTCCATCACCGCTGCGTCGACAACAATTTCGCGGGCACTAATATTCAATTCGACAGCCAGAGAATAAGGATTCAGGTCGGCCCCCCTCTCCCGAAGGGCTTCTAACCCGGCAATTGCAGCATCCTTGTCAATCTTTCCCGACGTTACAACGTCTTCAGCCATAGTAAGCTCAATTCCTCAACCCGAAAGCTCGGTCCATTTCTGGATATACCCAGTCAAAACAAAGGCAACTTTAGCGGCCGGCAAAAGAAGCCGAAATTCACCTTAATTTATCCTATTTAGATTCAAGTCGCCTTCGTTGACAACCAGATGAGCAAGAGAAATTCAGCGCCTAACTTCAAAGCTGGAATAAGTGGAGTCCAGCTCGTCCAGCCACTCAACATCCATTTCAAGCACAATTGCAGAGGGCGGTCCTTTATGACACCAGAGCAGCAGGCTTTCCAGCTTCGCTTTTTCTCCCTGAGCATCGATTTTGACCGAACCGTCCATTTCGTTGGCGACCCAGCCGCAAAGACCCAAATGTCGTGCCTGACTCAGAGTACTCTGCCGATAAAAAACACCCTGAACCCGACCTTTTACGTGCAATTTGACTCTTGCTTGCATGCTTACCTGATCGTGCGAGAACCAGGACCCTCGAAAAGTTTATAAGCTTCTTTGACCATGGACGAATCAAATTCACCTGATGCCGAGGCTGACGACGAAGTCGGAGCTTCCGCTGGCGCGTCAGCTCTGTCTAAGGCATCGTCAATTCGGACAGGAGCAGTTGCAGACTCGTTTTGCCCGGCAGGCGACGGCGCAGAATTGCTGCGCTCTGGAAACTGGGACTCGGTCCGAGCCGGAGCAGCAGGACGACTGGCTGGCGCTTGAGCTTTCTTGGGCGATGCTTGATTATCTGCAACTCGAATTTTCACAATAATTTCAGTGGAAGTAACGGCCTGCGCAGCGGCCCGCAAATGCTCGACTTTACTTTCCAGCATTTTCTGGAAACCTTCTTTCATGACCCCGATATTCAACTCGCGAGCACTGATACTCAAGGGGAAAGCATGGGTAGAAGCCAAACTGAAAGTCGGCAAATGTCTACGCTGCAGCTCATCCAGAATTTGTTGCCAGACATAATCGATATCAGAATTGAGTTCTGACGCACCCAAATCATGTGCAGCCGGAGCAAGCTCGCGAGCAGATTCTTCCCGGCTTGCTTGCGGGACGGAACTCTCAGATTCGAGCTCGGATTGAGGGCTGGGAACAGCTTCTGCGGCTGGAGCGGAGTTTACAGGAGCAGAATTTGCAGCCGGGGATACGCGATTATCAAAGGATGCGTCCGAAACAGGTCGCCCCGATGAATGCGGAGCAGCTGTATTCTGGCTTGCCGGACTCAAAGACCGAGCCGGTGCTTCTTGATGCTGCAGACTTCGGGATGCCGGAGCAGGAGGCGCATGATATGCCCGGGACTGAGATAAATCAGGCTCGCCGCTCAAGCGTTCTTCCAGAAGCTGGACTCGGGCTTGCAAGTCTTTGAGTAAATAAACATCATGACGATGACAGAGTCCCAACAAGCCAATTTCAAGATGTATTGCCGGTTGTGAACTCCGCCTGCAAGTTTGCTCAAGACGATCTAATTGCTCAACAATTTGGCTCAGTTCGCTTCGTTCAAATAAGGAGCCCTGTTCGATCAAACCCTTGAGATACGATTCCGAACCAAGAACCACAGCTTTCAGGCCATCCAGCTGTTCAGCTGAGCCCAGATAAGAAGCTTTCATCAAGCTCAGAAAATGTCTAGACAATTCCTGTAGCACCACCTGCGGTTCACGTCCCTCAGAAAGCAATTTGTTAACAGAGGCAATAACAGCCTGTCCGGAACGTTCGGCAATTTGACTGCTGATGTCCAGAAGCACATCTTCATGCAACGCGCCGAGCAAGCGAAGTAAATCGGATATTGTGGCAGGACTGCCGGGCGCAGAAAGCAAGCTGGCCTGGTCGAGATTGCTCAAAGCATCTCTCAAACCACCGCCCGAACGGCGAGCGATCAGCTGCAAGGCTTCGTCTTCAATTTCAATATTTTCTTTGTCGGCAACATTGCGAAGATGGGCACGCAGTGAGTCTTGCTCAATCAACTTGAACATCAGCCTCTGGCATCGACTGATGATTGTAGGCAAAACTTTATGCTCTTCGGTGGTGGCAAGTATGAAGAAAACGCCTTCCGGCGGTTCTTCAATTGTTTTTAGAAGCGCATTGAAAGCTTCTTTCGTAAGCATGTGGCATTCGTCGATGATATAAACCTTGAACTGACCGCCGACCGCCTTCAAGGGCGCTCTCTCAATAAGAACTCTGGCATCATCGACACTATTGTTGGAAGCTGCGTCAATTTCAAATACGGCCGGCGAGCTGCCCTGCGCAATTTCTATACAGCAAGAACAGCTCTGGCATGGCTCTACAGTAGGGCGTCCAATTGACTTGCAATTTATGGACTTAGCCAGAATTCTGGCAGTAGAAGTTTTACCCGTGCCTCGCGGTCCGGTAAAAAGATATGCATGAGAGAGCCTGTTATGTTCAATCGCATTCACCAGAGTGCGTTTGACGCCCTCCTGGCCGACAAGCTCGCCAAGTGACTGAGGTCTGTACTTGCTGTACAGCGGCTCGTGACGTTTGAACAAGGATTCGCTCACGACTCCTCCTGCAATGTCTCGTGACATCCGCGTAAGTATCTTTGGAAGATCTTTATTCTAACCCGTCCGCTAGTTCGAGATCAGGACTGATTTTTTATGTTCTATCCGCTTTTACTACTTCACAGAGAAGATGAGAACACTCTGCACAAGCGGAGAACCCTCTCCGGCCTGCCTGACTAACTGAAAGCCCACCTGGCTTATTGGATAAATATAGTTTTTGCCGCCGACGGAAGAGCCCGGCTCGGGCAAAAGAAAAGCCGGTTCTCCAAAACGCTCTTTGACAGCAGCAAGCTGGTCTCCAGGCAATACGCCGAAGTCGGAAGCAATTAAGCTCGGGTCGTATATGCGAATGGCATCCAATTGACCATGCTTAAAAAATAACTGCAAAGATTCGCTTGTCGAATCTTTTTTGGTCCAGGAATAAACAGTCCAGTTTTTGATTTTTTGCTGCTTCAATTTACCGATTCGTCCAAGCGACTGAACTGTTTGTGTTTCCGAGCTTCCAAGCCCCACCAGGGGAATTCCCGTAGCGACATTCGGCGGCAAAAGTGCAATCTTGTCCTTAGCTGCCAGCCTGGGCTCGGCAGCAATGATCTGCCTTTTACTATCGGACTTTTGCTCGCGCCTCTCAAAATCTCTTTCTTTGCCGGCAAACAAAAGTCCCGAGCCGCCGGGTGAAGCCGCAGGTGCTGCCGGCGGTGAGGGAGCCTGGGCAATTCTTGCAATTTCGGCTTTTGCCTTTTTGGCAGGCGCAAAAGAACCTGACTGAGAGTCGAAAGCATTTGCAGAATTGCCGCTGCTTCCATAGCCGGCGCCACCGCCGGCAGCTCCGCCAAAGGAAAGAGGAGCTCCATATGAAGATGCCGATGCGCCGGCAGAAGCCAGTTCAGTGCTGCGAGCGTCTTTTACAAGCGGACGCTCGTCTTGAATATCCAGGCTTCTTGGGGTGCCGTCATATCTAGCCCGGCTGCGGCTGTCGGCTGAAGCGAGCTGCTGAGGTAGTTGTTGAACTTCTTCCAGTTTACGTCCTAATTTATAAAGCTTATTAACAGCCGAAGCCAGCTCCGGATTTTTTCTTTGAGCATCTTCATAACTGGGCAGGCTGTTCAAATTTACAGATCGGCTTGCCTTGCCCATATTGCTTGCCGGAAGATTACTTGCATTAGCTTGCAGCTTACTTTGTGCTTCCCAGAACCCTGCCGCATTCGAGCTTTGCCCAGCCTGAGCAAGAGAGCGCCGCCCGGACGGCAGCTCGTTTTTCAGAGCAATTTTAGACATGGAGCTTCCTTTCCAGGACTCAGCTTCTTCGCTTGATATCAAAGAATCCCGGTCTAAAAGCTCTTGAGACTGCTGTTTACTCATTAGCGAGCCATGAACTGCAGCCGAGCTTGGTTTGAGAGCAATTGTTCCCGGCGCAATATAAGTTGCAGTCGGAGCCACATAATCCATCGCGAAGTCGGCAGGAGCACCCTGTATTTGCACTGAGGGTGAAGGCGCCGCAAATACCTTACCGGTTTCCTTGGGACGAATCGCCAGCTTATAATCAACACCCTGCTTGGACTGTGAGCTGCTCTGCTTGAAGTTTTGGGCCAGCATTTGCGAACCGGCGGACTTAGTAAGGGCAACCTGCGGAATGTTCATAACGCGGCTGATAATGGTCTCCAACAACTGAACACCGGCTTCAGCATCAGCTCTCTTGTTTACTTTCAGATGTCCAGAAAGTTGCATTCGAGCGCTCTTACTTGTCTTTGAAAGTTCCTGAGCTTTAGAGGCAGTGAAAGCAGCGGAAAAGAGCAAGAAAGCCGAAAGCAAGCCCAGACTGGAGGCTCTGACAGGAAGCTTCGCCCTAAAACTAAAGGGCAGAAGGGTCGGCGCTTTTCTTTCTTGCTCTGCTGAACTCATTGTTGCTTTTCGCCTCCAACCTTGCCGTCAAATAACTTTTGCTCCCAATCATCAAGCTCGGATTGATTGATCAGCCCTCTTCTATAAGACAGATAAACAGCCCGGCAACGCTGGTTGTATTCAGTGTCTTGCTGCTCACCTCTGCCTGGAATCGCCAGCTTGGAATAAAGTGATTTCAATCGTGATTGCACTGCTTTTTCAGTCAAGTAAAGCCTTCTGGCAATCGAAGAATCGGTAAGACCAAGAGCAATACATACAAGTGCCTCAAATTCAGCGGCAGTAAGACTGGTAGCTCGGTTCTGCGTGCGCTGGATCACACGCGAAATGCCGGGATGTATCCAACAATCGCCGGAGAGTATGGCCCGCACGGCCTCGACTACTTGCTCATTGGAAGCGCTTTTCAAAACATAACCGAAAACGCTGTCGCCCGGCACTACTTTCCAGAGCTGCCTGACATAAACTTCATCGGAAAAGTTGGAAAGTATAATCACACCGGTACGAGGCAATTCAGCAAGTATTTGCTCTGCCGCCTTTATCCCTGACAGATGCGGCATCTTGATGTCAAGACAGACCAATTTAGGCTTCAATTTGACTGCCATTTCAACAGCAGCCTGCCCATCGGAAGCTTCGTGAATCGGACCTTCCTCCGGGACATTTTTGACCAGCAGGTCTTTCAACCAGCTGCGATCGCGCTCTTCATCATCTGCTATCAGAATCGTCATACTTTTTTATCCAGTCCTTTCACTGCTTCAGTTTCTCTGCTGACACCGGTATGCATAATTAGCACAAATTCGGTTCCGTTTCGATAATTACCTGGTTTAAGCCACTCGACACTTGCTCCGATCAGAGCAGCGCGATGTCTTATGTTTAAGAGTCCATGAGAGTCGGGTCTGATAGCCTTCGGGTCTATACCCTTACCGTTGTCCAGAACTGAAATACGCAATGAATCCTTTTCTTTGCTGAGCGCAATTTCAGCAATATCGGCCTGAGAATGCTTTCTTATATTGTTCAGGCACTCCTGCACGATCCGATAAACTTGCAACTTGGCAAAGTCAGGCACGTCATCCTCCTGAATTTCGGGGTCTGCACTGAACTTACACGAAATTCGGAACTCTCGCTCTAGGATATGCACTAGATTTTCCAGCGCCGGAACAAAACCCATGGTCTCCAGAACAGATGGATGCAAATCGTTAATAACTCTTCTCATCTCCTGAATAGTAGTATCCAGCCTTTCGCGCATGCGTCGCGGCGCCGGACTGTCGCCATATTCTGAAGTCATGTCATCAACCATGCGAGCGATTGATGAAAGTGCAGGCAAGGTTTCGTCATGGAGATCTTCGGCAATGCGTTTTCTCTCTTCTTCGGCGCGAACCTGCATCATTTCGCGGGCAGCAGCCAGTTCGCGATTTCGTTGGCGCAAACCGGTGTCCAGGTAAATAACGGTGCCCAGGATGTAACCGGTAATAATCACCACCATCGGTGCCACCACAGGCAAAAGAATATGCAAAGCCTGAAAACTATACTGAGCGAGAATCAGTAAAATAATTCCCGAAAGCAAGGTTGCCAGTGTACGCCGGCCAAGAGGAAGCGCGGATGCCATGGCACCAATCAGCGCCCCGACAATCAAAAGAAATTGCTTGCTGTATGTATGCGGGAAACTCCAGATCAGGTCATTATTGATCACGCTGGCAATTGCATCAGCTTCAATTTCAATTTCAGAACTTTTTGCACGAAAAGGTGAGCGCGCCTGCTGCGGGTCTTTAATACGAGTCGTAAGCGTCGAGCCGACCAGCACAATCTTATCTTTGAACAGTTCCGGGTTGAAATCAGCTTCAAGCACTTTCCACATGGGATAGCTCGGATAATCAACACGATGGTAATTGATATAGGCATACTGATCGGGATAAGCGGGCGAAAGCCTTGCTCCGTAATCAACCCCGTAACTTGCTCTGAGCGGCAACAAAATCGCTCTGGTCAGGGACGGCACCTGTTCGGTGCCGGTCGGCTCGCCTGTGTGCGGCTCCGGTACTTGATCGGGTAAGCGCACGACCATACCGCCAGGCTCCTTGATCAATTCTCGATAACCGGTGGCGGCATGCTGAATAAATTCGGCCGAAGGCAAATCGGTGCTGCCTTCCAGCGAGCCGAAGAGTGAAAGCACCACATTGCGGTGATAGCTCATCACATCAGAAAGTGCATGATTAGCAGCTCCACGTAAATCCAGATCAATAACCACAGTTGCCGGGCGAGCTTCTTCAATTCGACCGATCAACTCGGCCAATCTCGCCTGTGCCAGAGGATCGTTGAAACGAGCACAACCGAGCTCAAACTGAGAATCGTTGTCAAAAGCAACAATTACGATTTTGGCCCGGGCTTCATTTGCCGGATGCGGAAACCAGGGCTGTCGGCTTGTCAGATCGGCAATTTTATATCGCCAGTTCAGCATTCCCAGTTCCATGGTCTCAAGAATAGGAGAATCGCTGTAAAGCAGCGAAATTAAGGCGCCGACAAACACCCCGAAAAACAAACGACTGAACAGCAAGCCGTGTCGAGCTTCCACGTTGGCTAAAGCAAATAATTCATTTAGTCGCTTCAAAAGCTGCCAGTCCTCAAAACCCACGCAGCAAACAATTCAGTTTAACCCAGAAAGGATCAACTGGGGGAAACCCCAGAGTGAAAAATCCGCTTTTCCGGGCGATTTTAGGGAATCATAGATCTAGGCTCTTGATATACCCGAAAAACTTTGCGCTCTCCCAGAGAGGATTAGATATGAAAAGCAAGGGACTCCCATTAGCACTCAGCCTGGCGGCAAGCATTTTGATCAACCCGCTCGCAAACGCGGCCGGAATGATCGTTATAGACCCGATTCAGGGCGGCATGCCGGTGCTCAGACCGGTGACAAGACCCGTGACAGCCGGACATTCGCGCTCTACAAGCCACAGAGCCACCCCACTCTTGAAAGGGCAGGTCAGCTTTGGCCTTCGTCTCGAGGCTGCCGATATCAAAGTCGAAATTAATGATCAGGTAGCAAAAACTTACATAACTCAAACCTTTTTCAACGATACCGACAGCAATCTGGCAGGCACTTACTTATTTCCGCTGCCGGAAGATACGACTTTCAGTTCATTTTCACTACATATAGATGGCAAACCGGTGGAAGGAAAAATTCTGGAAGCAAATGAAGCCAGACAGCAATACGAAGAAATTGTGCGTCGCATGGTCGACCCGGGTCTTCTCGAATATGCCGATTACAAAACAGTCCGAGCTCGCATTTTTCCGATTCCTGCACACGGCAGCAAAAAGGTTGAACTGGAATATACTCAAGTTCTGAAAGCGGAAAATGGATTGATCAAATACAACTTTCCGCTTAAATCCGAAGGCGAATCAGCCACTGCCGATGAGATCAAAATCAACGTCAAACTGGCAAGCAAGCAAGGCTTACGCACAATCTGGTCTCCAAGCCATTTAATAAGCTCAAAACGAGATGGAGACCATAAAGCAGTGGCTTCGTATCTCGGCAAAGATGTTGTGCCGGACAAAGATTTCTTGCTTTATTACAGCGTTTCAGACAAGGATATGAGCGCCAATCTTCTCACTCACAAAGACTCGGGTGAAGACGGTTATTTTCTGATGACCCTAACACCGCCGATGAAAGCCAAAGAAGTAATTAGCAAGGACATTGTATTTGTGGCGGACAGTTCCGGCTCAATGACCGGCAAAAGAATGGACGAAAACAAGCGAGCTTTGAAATATCTGGTTAACGCCTTAAATCCAAGCGATCGTTTTTCAATTGTTCAATTCAATACTGACGTAGAAGCCTTCAAAACCAGCCTTTTGCAAGCAAGCCCCGAGAATAAAAAAGCCGCCATTGCATTTGTCGATGAAATGGAAGCTGTGGGCGGCACCAACATCGGTGACGCTCTCAAAACAGCAAGCAGCATGCTGGGCGGCACGAAAGAAAGACCATCTTATATGGTGCTGATGACGGACGGAGAACCGACCGTAGGCGAAACAAGCGTTGCCGGACTGTTGAAAACCATAGATGCTAAAAAGGACATTCGCATTTTCGATTTCGGAGTCGGCTATGACGTAAATACAAAATTATTGAACAAGCTGGCAGACGACAACCACGGCACCGCTCAGTATGTCGAGCCTGAAGAAAGCCTGGAAGTAGCCCTTTCGAGTTTCTACGACAAAATCAAAAGTCCGGTGCTTTCCAATGTCAAACTTAGCTTTGACGGCGTGCAAGTGAAGGATATGTATCCCCGCAATGTCAAAGACATTTTCGCAGGCACGCAAGTTCTGCTGCTCGGCAAATACAAGGGCTCAGGTAACGGCAGCTGCCATATGACCGGCACCATAAATGGTGTCGCCAAAGCATACAGCTTCCCGCTAAAATTCGATGAGCAGGAGCTTGGGCACACTTATTTGCCCAGACTCTGGGCAATGCGCCGAATTGCTCACTTGACGGAAGTCGCACAAAGCAACGGCGAGAATCGCGAAATTATCGATGAAATCGTAGCGCTCTCAAAAAAATACGGCATCATTTCCAACTACACATCCTATCTGGTCACAGATCCAAGCGAAAACCAGAGAATACAGCCGCAAAGATTCGATCGAGCCCTGCCGGTCCCGCAAAGCTCATCGGCCGTCAGAGGCTCGGTCTCAGGAGCAATGCTGCCGACTGTGAACATGGGTCGACACGCAGTGGCGCCGAACGTCAGACAGAAAGCTCAGGCATTCAATGCTCCAAGAGCTGTGCAGATGCTTGACGACGAGGTCTCTGTAAGAGACATGCGGGAAGCGGCGGGAGGATTCGGTACAGTTTTTGCTGGAGGCGGCGGAGCAAGCGGTGAAGGAATGAAAATTGCTCCACCCAACACGGCTCCCATGCCCCTATCCGGGAAGCGGGCAGTGAAAAATGCCAAAGAGCTTAACGAAATGAAAGACAGTTTTGCTCTAGATGCAGCAAAGAAAGAGTCAAACGCAATTAAAACAGTAGAAGACAAAACTTTCTATTTGCGAAATGGCTACTGGACTGACTCAGCCATGGATATTTCCAAAGTCGAGAAGCCCAAAGAAATCACTTTCGGCAGCAAAGAATATTTCGATTTGCTCAGATCGGTTAAAGGCATTTCAAAATATCTTTCGGTCGGCAGACAGGTGATTCTTGTTTATCAAGGACACAGTTACAAAATAAGCTTCAATCAGGGAGCTTGATCAAAGCTTAAAACAGCAAAAGGAGTCGCAGAAAATGCGGCTCCTTCAATTATTGGGAACGTATCGGCTTTTTCGGATCAAGAGCCGGAACTGAGCATACTTCTTTATCGACGACTTTATATGGCACATAGCCTAAAGTTCGAACATAAGCACGCAAGTCCTGAAAGTCGAGTTTGTTTGCATCGTAATAAATAAGACCGTCCGCCCAATTGATTAAAACAGGCGAGGCGGTTTGGAGCGCTACCTGCTCACTACGCTCCACTCTGGCTCGCTCGACACCGTATATTTGTCCAAGTTTTTCCTGAAAATCAAGCAAACAGCTCAAACACATAGAGCCGGAAAAACGCAGTTGAGCTCGATGCAATTGTGCTCCTTTGGAAGCATTCGAATTATCGTCCACGACTACAGTCGGCTGCTCGTCGGCAAAACCGGCAATTTTAATTCGTTGACCAGGCAGTAATCCGACACTGCGACGCCGCTTAATAAGCGGTTTTGACTCGGGCTCTCCGGATTCTGCTCCTTGCTTCCTTCCGAAAGAGCCGACTTTGAAGTCGAAGATTCAGACTGCGAGGGACTAGAATCCGAACTTGAGGGACTTGCAGCATCTTTGGACTCGCTTGCGGCGGAGGAATCTACTTGTATCGCTTGCTCAGCTTCCGGATTCGCGGACGGAGCTGCCGTCTCAGCAGCCGCAGCCCTGAATTCAAACTGAACTCGAATCAGCAAAAGCAGAAGCGCGCTTGTTAACAGTAAGTAAGATCTGCTTTTTTGAAAAATGATTGCCATGACAGCCAAAAACTCTGAATATGAACCCCTGCTCCAAGTTTAACGAATCTTACAACGTTTTAAGAAGTCCTGTCTCAAGAACAATTTTAGGCAAGCTCCTTCCAAACCTGCTAGAACTCGCATTAAGTTGTAATAAGAGCCAACTTGGGAACCCTGGCAGCATTTGAAGAGGCCAATTTCTTATAAGGAAAAAGTACTTTCAGAGGTTGCTATGATCGGTGCTCAGGTGTCTGGAAAGCGAAAGCCAAAATGTCTACCCTGCTAAATTTGCCAAAATACATTGAATCAGTCGTCAACCCCAGCCAGTTGAAGGGGATGAGCAACGACGAACTGGCGGGACTTTGCGCCAGCCTCAGACACGACCTCATTGATTCAGTGTCAAAAACTGGAGGTCATCTTGCTTCCAACCTGGGGATTGTTGAAATAACGGTTGCCCTGCACAAAGTTTTCGAAACCCCGAAAGACAAGCTAATCTGGGATGTCGGGCATCAGGCCTATATTCACAAAATGTTGACCGGACGCAAAGAACGCTTCAACACTTTGCGTCAATACAAAGGTCTTTCCGGTTTTTGCACACCTGTTGAAAGTGAACACGACGCTTTCCTGGCGGGACACAGCTCGACGTCAATTTCTCTGGCAGTCGGCATGGCTATTGCCAGAGACCAGCAAAAACAAAAGCATAAAGTCGTGGCTATCATCGGCGACGGTGGACTGACAGGCGGCATGGCGCTTGAGGCTCTCAATCACCTCGGCCATATTCAAAAAGACGTGGTGATTGTTCTCAATGATAATGAGATGTCTATAAGCGAGAACCTTGGCGGCTTCTCTCAATACATGAAAAGAATCAAAGAGACATTCTTCTACAAAGATATTAAAGAAAAGCTGGATTTAATAGAAGACGGGCTGGAGCGCGAGCGACTGCAAGCAGGAGTTTGGGAGCTCATTTCCTCAGTCAAAAAAGAAGCTAAGGCCAGAATCGAAACCCCCGGAATTGTTTTTGAAAAACTGGGTATCAATTACACCGGTCCTGTGGATGGACACGACGTTAAAGCCGTTGTGGAAGCATTTTCGAGAGTCAAAGAGCTCAAGGGACCGCAGCTTGTTCATGTAATCACGCAGAAGGGCAAAGGCTACGCACCGGCTGAAGCTGATTCAATCAAATACCACGGTGTCGGCGCCTTCACACCGGAAAAAGTAGAACCGGCTCAAGTCGCAAAAGAAAGCAAAGCCAAAACCAAAACTTATTCGCATGTATTTTCAGAAACACTTATTCGTATTGCCGAAGAGCAAGAAGACTTGCTGGCGATCACACCGGCAACCGCAGAGGGCAGCGGACTTGTTCAGTTCGGAAAGGTTTTCCCGGAACGTTTTTTCGATGTAGCCATTTGCGAACAACATGCCGCAACCATGGCTGCCGGTATGGCAAAGTCAGGCATGCTGCCTGTTCTTTCAATTTATTCGACCTTTTTGCAACGTGCCATGGACCAGGTTATCCATGATGTCGGCATTTTGAATTTGCCGGTGATTTTCGGAATTGACCGGGGCGGTCTTGTGGAAGATGGCGAAACACATCAAGGCGTTTTCGACATTGCTTATATGCGCGCTATTCCTAATATGCGAGTTTTCGCCCCCAAAGATGGACGTGAACTTCAGAACATGCTCTACACGGTTTGCAAAGAACGCAGCGGTCCGGCTGCAATTCGCTTCCCCAGAGATAAAGCACTGAATGTTGACAGTGAATGGCCGCTTGAAGAAATTGATCTGAGTAAGTGGGAAACACTTGTAGAAGGCGACGGTCCTGTACTTCTGGCTTTCGGATCAATGGTCGATGTTGCACTGAGCAGTGCAACTGAGCTTGCCGAACAGGGCGTTAAAGTTCAAGTTGTAAATGCACGAAGTGCTAAACCTCTTGATCATGAAATGCTTAACGGCATTTTGAAAAACGCCGACAGGAAAGTGATCACCCTGGAAGAAGGCTGCCTGACTGGCGGCTTCGGAACGGCAGTGCTTGAATACGCAGCCTCCCTTAAACTGAAAACCCCCTCGCAAAGACTGGCAGATGTCGTATGCATCGGTATTGCCGATCACTTTGTTGAACATGGATCAAGAAGCAAGCTTCTAGATTTGAACGGTTTGAGTTCTACAAAAGTCAGCGAGAAAGTCCTGAACTTTCTTTCTTAAAGGTCGTCATTGAATTCGGAATTGCCGTCAGGTCCGGAGCTTGTATCATCCGGCACTTTCATCGGCAGAATCGGGTAGGCGTAGATTCGGTGCATTTCCATATTTGACGGCGTTATTGATTGAGAGAAACAGTTAACGACAAAAGGCATTTTGTACTTCACCTTTGTTTCTAAAACCAGATATGGGTTTGCCTGATCTTTGCCTGAGTTGTTGAACTGCAGCACATTTACTTCAGGCAGAATTGATGGTCGACTGTGTGCCCTGGCAATTGTGGCAGCTCTCAGCTGTGCCTCTTCCATAGTTCGGGAGAAGGCTGCAGCTCTGGCAGCATCAACACTGGTTTCATCCAAAACAAAATGAGCCATCAAGCCGAAGATAGCATCAAGAGCGAGCGCAGCCATGGTCATAAACATCGGAATCGTAGTACCCATTTCAGCAAGCATGCTGCCTCTGGAGTTTCTAGATTTAGCAGTCACTTTCATCTTTTTCTGCCCCCTCATTCAAGAGTTACAAGTTCGCGAGCCAGATAACGAAAAACATCATGCAGTTGCTCGATTTCCTGAACGATGAACGACTTATGATCGGATGCAATCCGTTGAAGAATGGTTTTAGCTCTAGCACCGCTGCCGTCATGCAAAAATCCAACTGTATAAATCGTGATCCCTTGTTTTTTTGCTTCCTCAGCAGCAGCAATTGACTCAGCAGCAGGGTCGGCGTATTTTTTGCTGTAAGGCTCACCGTCGGTAAACAGCAGTATGGCTTTGCGTGCATCAGAACGACTGCCGCCGTTTTGACTAAGCGACTTTGTTGCCTCTCTGATTGCGGCAGGAATGTCCGTACCGCCATAAAGGCTATAAGTATCTATTTCAGTCATGACTTTGTCGAACTTGGAATTGTCACGCGCAAGTTCGACCTTGCCGAAAGGGTAGCTCTGCTTTTTGCCCAGCCCGCTATAAACAGGGAACTGTTCATATTTACCCCCCTCTACACTTGCAGCACCATCTGAGAACGGGATCAGCGCGAAATGACTATCTGTATTTCTCTCCATTAAGCGAAAAAACTCTTTGACTTCAGATTTTGCATCAGTGAAAGGTTGAATTTTAGGTGCTGCAAGGTCCATATATTTCTGCTTCATACCGACAGCCGGGCGGATATCATCTACTCCGGCGGCAGCCAGCGCATCCTTAGCACCGCTAGATTCAAATACATTCTTGTTCTCAAGATTACCTCTCATAGCTTCCAGCGCCACAAGCGGATTCGAGAATTCACTGTTGTCGACAAGTACCACACGATCCGTAAAGGTATTAGCTTTTGCATTCAGGTCCTGCCCGGGCAAAGTTCCTGCTTCTGCCGGACCACGCATCGGGCGTGAAAAAGAATACTGTTTGAGATTCCCGAGATATTGCGGTTCAACTACACCACAGGTATTTGCCTGTGAAGCTTTTGAAAATATGAGGGGTGTCGAATAGCCGACCGAACCTGAACTCTTCAGCTCTCTGCGAATCAAAGCGATCGGAGTATCTGTCGCCATCGAAAGTGAGTTATCCAGACAAAACGCCAGGTCCAGCTTGGCGGCAGCCGAGCGTCCTTCTGCCTTTAGCAGGTAGGTACCAAGCCCCAGTAGCCTGGAGGAAAACGGCGCAGTTCCGAATGCAGCCTGAATATGAATGTGCTTTCCGCCAATTTTCAGATTGCCGAATTCATCCTGAAACTGAATTGCAAATGCAGCTTTTCCGGCAGCTAAATTTCCAAGTTCCCTGAGACTGTCGTGGCGCTCGGCATCTGCTAAGGGATAGCCCATTACACTGCAGAGTCGAAATATTTTCTCAGCCTCCCCTTGAGCGGCTCTCTCGGCATCTTCCGAGTTTTTTTCATGAGCACTTACAAGACGCAAAGCCGCGGCCATGCTGGCTGCATCACAACAATTTCGCAATTGAGAAAGTACCAGATTTGCCTGCCAGAGCTCAGCAGCGAAGAAGCCGATTAAAAGCACAAGCATTGAAAGGGCTGCAACAAAAAGAGCAATTGCTCCGCTTCGATTTCTATTTTCGAACTTCATTTGCCACCTCCAAGACCTTACTTGACAAGCGTTTCCGGTTTTTCACATACACGCTGGCTTACGCAGCTAACTCTCAAAGGCTCGGTCAATCCCTGTATGGACCCAAAAAGAACTCCATTGAAGTTAATTAGCGGCTCTAGTTTTGCTTCACTGGTAACTCTGTATTGATAAACAACATCTTGCCGCAGTTCAGAAGGAGAAAATGGGCTGGACCTCAGGCTGTAAGCTTCGCCCGGCTTGAGCGGGCAGGAGAGCACTTCCGTCGAGTTGGAAATGATTTCTATGCCGCTGAAATTTTCCAGATATTTTTTCAGAACCTCATTGCTTTTGTTCACGGCTGACAAAGAGTCGTCTTCATTCGCCACAAAAGACGGCGCGGCAGCAGCCGCTCTGGCCGCTTCGGCACAGGCATAAGACAGCAAGGCAAAGCGTGCTGAAATGAAAAGCAAATCTATGAAAGGAAAGCCGATCAATAAGATCACTACTAAAAGACAGATAGGTAATTCGCAAGCCGCATTAGCTTTTTTGCTGCGCAAACGAGTCTCGTTCTTTAGAGTTTCGACAGCAATGCCCTGCTCTTTCATATCCCTGCCCCCATTGAACTCAGCTCGATGTCATGAGAATAATGAAGAGCGGTAAATATGTTGTAAATGCTCCTTATTTACAAGGGCTCATTTTCGTCGTGCTCCGGCTCAAGGCTCGGTTTTTGAAGCTCCACGCAGGGGCGGCCACGGGATACAGGCTCACTAAGCGAGTCCTGCGACAAAGTAGAGGTCTGCCAACGCAAAGCCGGAGCAGGTTCAAGAGCTGAGTTTCCGGCCGAACGCCATTGCGGACGTGAAAGGAAACGCAAAAGAATGATCAATCCGGAAACAAGATTGGCTGCAAGAATCGCGTAAAAGACACCCAAAGAACCAAGAGAAAGCGTGATTGCAAGCAAATATGCCAGCGGCAAACATAAAAGCCAGTTGGAAACAAATCCGGCTATCAATAATATTTTTGTGTCATCCAGAGCTTGCAGCGGTCCTGAAAGAATAGTTTCAAAACCGACAAAAGCCAGTCCCAAAGCAGCTATTCGCAAGTAGGCGGCAATATGAGGTACGGTCTGGACTGAAGCTTGACAGCTCAATGCCAAATTTTCAGCAAATACAAAAAATGTGATTCCGGCTAAAAGCATAAGGGCGCTGCCCAGGAAAAGCGCCAGCATAGAAGACTTGCGAGCACGATCGTTGCGACCGGCACCGAGATTTTGACCGCATATAACCAGCAAGGCCGTGGCCAGAGCTGAAAGGGGCACAAAAGCAAATGACTCAAGCCTCTGCCCGACATTCAAGGCTGCCACCACTTGAGTCGAGTCGTCCGCCATACCCAAGATCAAATAAAGAACAAATGCTCCGGCAGTCCAGGCCATTTCTTGCAATGCCGGAGGCAGACCTGATTTGGCGATAGAGATTGCCAGGGAAAATTCTTTTTGCAAAAGACTGGACAAACAGGACTTCAGTCTCGAGCTGAAAAGAAAAATCAAAGCAATCAAAGCCGAAAGAGAATATGCAATTAAAGTCGAAATTGCAATTGCCTGAATTCCAAGCCCGGAAACAGGCCAGGAGCAAAAAACCAGGAGATAATTCAAGAGTATATCGAAGGCTGTCAGAGTCAGCATGCTGACAAGTTGGACGCGCCCCTGGGCAAGACCCATAAAGCAAGAATTCACGGCTGATAGAATCGCAAAAGGAATCAGCGTAAACGAAGCAACTGCTAAATACTGGGTGCCGCCGCTCAGTGTGTTTGTACAATCATCTACACAACCGGAAAACGGAATCAGCGCATTTCTGCCGAAGCTCAAAATCAAGAACGAAAGTATGAATCCTAAAAGCAAACAAAGCACTAAACACTGAGCCGATGTTTGCAATATGGCCGGCTCGTCTTCCTGTCCGGCGGCTCTTGAAACGAAAGCAGAGGCGCTTGAGGCAAGACCGGCAATCAGAATATAACCGAGCGAAAGTATCTGATCGCATATTCCGATTATGGCTTGCGAACCGGCACTTATGTGACCGGCACATTGAACATGATAAAGATCAATCACGGCAGTGCAGGCGCTCACAAGCAATAAGGGCCAGGAAATTTTCCAGATGCTGCGCTTGATGCTTCCGGTCAAAACCGTGCGCCCTTTGACATATTCCTGTGTTTGAGCCGCAGCACCAAGCGCCCAGGCCATTTCTCTTGTCGGTCTTTGCGGCATGTGTTTACCCCGGGTCAAGCCGATAGCCGACACCGTGCACAGTCACAATCAGGGGTGGTTCACCTTCTATTTTGAGCTTGGCACGAAGCTTGTTGATATAAACTTTGACAAGATCTCGAGAAACTTCAGACTCGGAAGACCAAACCCGGTTCAAAAGGGCATCGGCATCAAAAACCTGTCCCTGATGGCGCAAAAGAAATTCCAGAAGCAGAAACTCGGTTTTGGATAGTGAAATCTCTTTGTCATGCAGGAAAACTTTGTGAGTTTGCGGTTCTATGGCAAGAGCCCCGGCGGATAGCTTGCTTATTTTAGCTCTGGCACCGCGACGCAGAAGCGCACGCAAATGAGCCATTAACTCATCAAAATCGCAGGGCTTGCTTAAATAATCGTCGGCACCCTGATCCAGCCCGGCAATTCTATGCTCTTTGGCATTCCTGGACGTCAAGATCAAAATCGGAGTATCAAGCCCTCTGCGGCGAGCCAGCTCAGAAATCTCAGGGCCGCTTAAATCAGGCAGCTGCCAGTCGAGAATCACAAGATCATAGGCATAGTTAGCCAGACGCTCGTCAGCTTCTTTCCCAGTACTGACATGCTCCACAACAAATTGCTCCAGACGCAGCAATTCTTGCAAACTTGAAGCAAACTCCAGATCGTCTTCGACCAACAATAATTTGGGCATCAGCGCCTCACGGTTATGATATTTGATACCATATTGCCCGGACAAGAGCCTTAAATTTGAAAAAAAAGGTGCAAATTGACTATCGCCGGGAAGCTCGGATTAATTTTGGGACTAGCTTTCCTCGGAAACTTGCTTCTGAGCGCCGCGCTTGCCGCTAATCTAAAAAATTCAGACTGCAGCTATACGGCAATCTACCTGCTTTTTCTGCTTGCCTGGAATTTTTTCTTGCTCAAATATCTCTGGAAGCTTCTTCACAACGAATTTTTCCTTCCTTTAAAGCGTCTGCAAAAATCCTTAGACCAGCACGATTCGCCTGCAGCCGGACTGAATCCGCTGGCGGAAAAGGTGCTGGACAAACTGAAAGAAGCAAAAGAAAGAGAACAAATGATTGCTGATCATTCAGCTCAGGTAATCATGTCCTTAACGGCGGAGCGAAAGATCCTGGCCCTCAATCCATCGGTGTATAAACAGTGGAACTACCCACCGGCCGGTCTTTTAGGAAAGTCTGTACTTCGCTATATATTTCAAGATCAAAGGGAGCAATTTGAATCAGCCCTGATCGAAGCGCGACAGCTGGGCAATGCTCTGGTCGAGAACCAGATAATCAGCGCCGACGGCAACTTAATCGATGTTTGCTGGGAAATCGAATGGTCCGAAAGTTCCGGCAGCTATTTTTGCACAGTTGAGAATATAAGCGATCGCAAGAATCTGGAAAGAGCCAGAAAAGAGTTTGTCAGCATGATTTCTCATGACTTACGCTCACCGCTTTCCTCCATAAAATTAGCCATTCACGGACTGAGACAGCGGCTGAATATAAGCGCTCAATGCGAAAGTGAAGAAGCGAAATTACTCAGCAATGCCAGCCGCTCTCTCAACCATGTGCTTTCATTGAGCGAACAAATTCTAGATATGGAAAAAGCGGAATCAGGCGCTCTTGCATTAAACATTGAGCCGGTCAGGCTTTCAGAGCTCTTTTGCGAAGCAATGGAGCTTGTGGAAGTTCTGGCCAGGCACAAAAACATTGCCCTTGAGTCGAGGAACTCAGATTGCACTGTTCTAGCGGACCGCAGACGAATAGTGCAGGTTCTTGTCAATCTTCTGTCTAATTCACTCAAATTCAGTGCTCCCGGTACGCTTATAAGGCTTTACAGCAGCGAAGCACCGGATCACGTTACAATTTATCTGCAGGATCAGGGAAGAGGAATTCCCTTAGCCGCTCAAAAAAGTATTTTCGAGCGATTCAAACAGGTTGAGAGCAAGGATTCCCAAAGGGGAAGCGGGCTTGGACTGCCAATCTGCAAGGTTTTCGTAGAAGCTCATGGCAGCCGCATTCAACTTGAAAGCGAAGAAAATAAAGGTTCCTGTTTCAGCTTTCGCTTAGCTAGAAGCTGAATTCAGGCGCTGCTCAAGGCGAGAATTGCTCTGCCAGAAAAACTAAGCGCCCCTGCTCACCTTCGCTGATAAGACACGGTCCAGAGTATATTTGCATGGGTCTGTAGCGCAGTCCCAAAACATCAAGCGTTCTTAAAGATGCAGTCTCCGCCGGTTTACTTACAGGCAATGGAGATTGCGCTTCGCCTGCAGCCACTGCGGCGGCAACTGAATTGAAGCAAACACACACTAAAAAAAATGGAATTCTTATGCGATGAGCCATTGCCAGGTTCCCTCCTACACCAGTAAATGATTTTAGGCATCAAATCTAAATAACTTTTGAAGAAGCAGATGGTCCCGGCAGTTCTAATACATGTTTTTTCTCCGGCTTCAGTCCCCTGCAAAAACATTCTCCGCCGGGGCGGTAAATTTGACGTAAATGCATAGAACATTTAGTGAATCCGAAAAATGAATGGTTCAAGCAAGAACAGCAAGAACAAATAAACAAGAGCCAGATTATTGAAAGAGACTAATTGCACGGGCAAGAAGCAGGATACAAGAGCGAGCAAAAGCGCATAAACCAACAAATTAAACAGCAAATCGCGCAGCAAGAAGTTTCCATTGCTTCGCGCTTTCAACTGATTCTCCTGATTGCGCATAATTAGTTGTTCAATATTCTCCCTGTCAGCCGAGATCAGCGCTGCCGGTGTCAAGCTCCGGTCAATATTGCTTTCCAGCGAAAGCTTCCGCAGTCGAGCCAGATACCAGGAGCGCAGACGCTCATAATCGGAACAATTATTCATTTGAAAGTGCTCCAAAACGATAACTGTAATCGGCCTGATCTCCCAGCAACTGCTTGGGCTTGCGACTGCAAAGAAAATTTTGGGCATCAGGATTGCCCATGCAAGAACGAATGAAGAGCTCACTCAAGCGATTGACGGCAGCTCTCGTGTTTTCTGTCGAAGCCCCCTCTATGAACTGCTCAAGACTAAGAGCCGGGAAAAAGACTTGGCATTTTTTTCGACTTAGAGATTGAGAAAAGGCCGGCGAGGCCATATATTCGGGGTCCCATCTTGAAGTTTCGAGGTCATCGGCAAAGGAAAGAACAAAAACCGGCGCCGTAATTCTCTTGTAATTTTCAAAACGATCAGAACCAAAAAGATTCGGAGAAATCAGGATCAAGCCTCTGACACCACTGCTGATGGCGTTCACGTCATTCCAGAATTTATTCTCCGGCTTAAATCCGCATGCGGCATAAATTGCCGGAGCCGAGCTGCGCTCTCCAACGAAATAGAAGCCGCCATTAGCAGTATCAACCATCGCATCGCCTTCGCTGATCATGCGTTTTACATTTTCAACAGCAAAAACAATGTCTCTGCTGCGCTCCCTTTGCATTTTCAGGATCTCTTCCCGGCTTCGATTTTCCGGACTTTTCACCTGATTGATATCGTAAGTCATCAGATAATAAGGAGATTGCTGCCAGGTCTTAAGCAAGTATTCAGCAGTTCTGGAGCTTTCCGAAGCCATCACCAAAAAAGGTTTTTGGGAGCCGCTTGCGGCGGCTTTGTAAATACGTACTTTCACTTCACGGTGGCGAGTCTCATCAAGCCAGCTGTAATCAGCAAAGGATGGCGCGGAAGCTACCTTTTCAGGCTCGTTTTGCGGCGACTTCGGCTTTTCTTTGATACCTATTGCGGCAATAGCCGAATTTATCTGAGCCTCAGTCGGCAATTGAGCATGTCTTCCTGCTACGTTCAATTCAGGTCTTCCCGGCAAGACAGCTTGCTGTTTGTCAGCAAACTTCAACGCCTTATCCGGCGGCGGAGGGGAATCATTCTTCATTTTGCGAAGTGAAGATTCACCAATTATTGCTTTCACTGAATTAAGCTCGGCTTTGATATCTTTCCGCGCAGTCGCCGCGGAACTCACATTAAGACGTTGAGTCTCCCTCTTATCCGGATTTTTATTTAGAAGAAAAAGCAGAAACGCTCCTATGGGCAAAAGTAAAAGCGCAAAAAGCAGAGCTTTTGATACGCCTCTAGTTTTTCTGGAAGCAAGAAATTTGTCTAGATTTCGCCCTTGAGCAACAGATTCTAGATCAAGCAGCAGCTCAGCAGCATCCTTATATCGATTTTCGGGCTGCTTTTCCAGGCATTTCAGAACAATCTGTTCAAGAGCCGACTCAAGTAGATTGCCTTTACTGTAGATTGAAGAAACTTTCTCATTGCTGTGAGCCATGAAGTACTCTTCAATGGTTTTCTTGGCGTATGCGGCTTTGCCGGTCAAAAGCTCGTAAATAATCAATCCCAGAGAATAAATATCGCTTTCCGGTCCGACAGTTCTTCCCTGGCATTGTTCCGGGCTCATATAGGGCGGACTGCCGAAACACTCGCCGGTTCTGGTTACAGAGTTATCAGACGACTCGACCAGTTTCGCCAAACCAAAGTCCAGAACTTTGACTTTTAATTCATTCTCACCGCTGTACAAGACTTTGACATTCGATGGTTTGAGATCTCTATGAATAATATTGGCTTGATGAGCATGCTGAAGCGCCTCGGCAAGCTGCTTGAAAATTTGAATTTTGTTTTCCAGACTCAGTTCTTTTCCAGATGCAAGAATCTGAGATAAATCCATGCCATCCAGCCATTCCATAACGATATAGGGGCTTGGCACTACGCCAAAATCGATGATTGAAACAATGTTTGGATGCTGGAGTACACTGAGTGCACGAGATTCCTGCTCGAATCGCTTCACCAGGTCCGGATTTGATTGAAGCCGTCTTTCCAGAATCTTGACCGCGACCTGACGATTTAAAGAAATCTGCTCGGCTCTGTAAACAACAGCCCAGCCTCCGCTTCCGGCGAATTCGCTTATATTATAACGATTGGCCAGCGTTGCACCCAACCAGGGATCGCTGTACACAGCTTGAAGCGGAGCTGCATCAATTCGGCATAATTCGGCAGTGCTGTCAGCCGGATAGTTCTGACCGCACTTTGGACACTTCAGGCAAATAACGCTTTGAGTGCCTTTCATTCATCTTCGCCTTAGGATTTCATCTCATTTTTTGCCACGCCAAGAGCTTATTCAATCAAGAGCGGAGGCTGCGGCTAATCGCCGGGCAATTGCAGTCCCTTTTCCAGAAGCAAGTGCTTGTATTCATTTATGCCGTCCAGAATAAATTTGCGTCTGAGAGCGTCGCCAAACTCAAGCTTGTCCACATGGGCGCGCTCAAAGCTTCTCAGAGCATTTTGTTCTTGTCCCAGTTTCAAATAAGCACGTCCTTGAATGATATAAGCTCGCTGATGGGTATGCCCCAGATCATACTCATTCAGCGAGCTATTAATAAATCGCAGAGCCTCTGAATAATTACCCTGCAGAAAGGCGCCGACAGCTAAAGCGTAATAACCCTCGCTGGACTCAGCTTGATTAGTACCGCTGGAAATCAGGATCTGATGACGCGGGTCCAAAAAATTTTTTATGGCTCGGAAATCTCTTCTCTCATTAGCAAAGGAACAAGCTTCCGCTAATAATATGGATACATCGCTTCGAGTCGCGATTGCCGATTCAATGGCATCTTGATAATACCGCACAGCTTTTTGAGGATCCAGCTTCTCAAAAAACCTTGCGGCTTTTAGATAAGCCTGGCAGAAGGGCTCGCGGCTGGCAATTTTAAGTGGAGATTGATCAGCAACAGCGGCAATAGCCTTATCGTATAGTTTAATTTTTGCAGGCAAGGACTTTTCGAAATTTGCAAGTGCCTCAGTGGCAAGAGCATAATGGGTTGGGTTATTCGTGGCTTCCGCATGCTTTTGAGCAAGAAGATAATATTGGCGAGATTCTTCAAGTCGATGCATGCAATAAAGCAATTCAGCCAGTTCAAGCTCCGATTTGGCAGCTTCATCGAGAACCGGCTCGCTCAGTTTCAATCCTTTCGCGGGCAAAGCCAGGTCCTCGTAATCGCGAATAGCCTGGGACAATTGCCTCATTTTCTCACAAGCATGAGCCGCAGCTCTGCCTGCCGGAGCCAGAAGCTCATAATCCCCTTTCTTTCTTTTTGCCGCCGCTAAGTAATGCCGCCTTGCAAATTCAAAATTTGAATCGGCATCATAACTATCCCCAATGAGCAAGTCGGCGTTATAAGCGAAATTGTCCAACTCATCTAATCTCTCCCTTTCGGCAGAAGCAAGTTTTTTCCCGGACATTTCCTGCAGGCGGCGATCGGCTGCCTCGATCGAGAGCAAATAATAGCGCCGCAATTTACTTTTATAGTCAATTATTTTTCCATCAAGCTCACGCCTCTGTTTTGGACTCAGAGCTTTC
>JAIEPM010000331.1 GCA_019748395.1 Candidatus Obscuribacterales bacterium | reverse complement strand
GTGCTCTTCCGATCTGGAGGCTCTAAGAATACTCAAAAAAGCAGCCGATGAAATAAGCAAGATTTCGGCTCAAGCAATAGCCAAAAAAAGCATGGACAAATAATTCACAATTCGCCACTACGCTTTTCGAAGAAGGTCACCACGAAAGGCAGGGAGATGACATGGCGAGAGTACTGAATTCCACATCATCGTTATTTGGCAGCTTCAACTCGCGAAAGCAAAGCAAAACAAAGGCTATCGGCAAGACCGTGCAGCTAATCAAACTGAACACTGAAGACTACGGCTCAAGGCATCGAAGAGAAAATCGTGACTTTTTTGCCGACCCCGCAAAAAGTCTGGTGATTGAAATCTTGCAAAGAACCGGCAAATTGGGCAAAGCTGAATATGCCGACTTAAATGAAATTGCCGCAAACCTGAAACAAGAACCGGAAGAAGTTCTGAAACGAGGCCAGTTCGTCGCCGCACATGACCTTAAGCTGGCTAAAGATGCAGCAAAATTCATTGACCAAGATCTGATCTGCTTAGAGCTCCTGCTTAAAGGGTTTGAAACTGCATCACAAAAGGGCATAAGTCTCATCGACGGACTGAGGTTTTACGGCTTCGGCTGGTAAACCCTGCAATTGCGGAGGCTTCGAACTTGACAAAGGGAGGTTCGAAGAAGCTCCGCGTTCTGCCGGGTAATCTTGCCCAAAAGGGGCTCCTGATAATAGGACTACCGATAACGCTTGAACTGGTTTTTCTTGGACTGATCACTTTCGAAAATAAAAAGCTTGAGTCGCAAGCTAACAGAGAAGCGCATTATCGCCGCTTACTTGCAGAATGCGCGCTCATGTCATTCAGTTCCGCAGGAATTTTCCAGCATTTACAAAACGCACTGGCTGGATACAGCGGGGAAGATCTGGAAGCGGTCGACAGAGATCTGAATCTGCTCGATCAAACCCTGGAACGCGTAAAGGCCGAAGCACTTAAAGACTCGGAATCATCACAAGCCAGCGCCAAAATGCTGGCTACAGCCGCAACACTCAGAACAACATTCAGCAGAGCCCGCAGCCTTCTCAGCGGTAAACTTGAGATAGACTCGGCCTGCGAGCTTTTCGAGCTAAAAACGAGCCTTCTTGAACTTGTTCCTCGCTTTCTACATGAACAGCAAGACCTGTGTATAAATGCAATGAACTTGAGCAACAAGGCTAACAAGCTCCAGGTACAAACTCGTGCAAAAGAACGCAACTGGATAATCGCGGCGGCAATAACAAGCGCGTTGATCGCAGTCTGGGTAGGCTATATCTTCAGCAAAGAGATCCGCTCGCGTCTTGCCATCATAAAAGACAATACTGTACTGCTCAAAAAGAACGAGGCACTAAATCCTCCAGTCGGCGGCGCCGACGAAATTAGAAGCTTGGATGAGGCTTTTCGTGAAATGGCCGATGCTTTAAGAGAGGCAAAAGCCAAAGAGCGTGAGCTTTATGCCATGATTGCTCATGACATCAGAAGTCCTTTGCTGGCAGCAAAAATCACAGTCGGTCTAGCCCAAAAGCAAGAAGAACTTCCAGCAAAAACAAACGAATATCTACGTCGAGCCTGCCGAGGCCTTGAGCAAATCAGCAACCTGATTAGCGATCTTCTGGACATTGAAAAACTCAGCGCCGGTAAGTTTGAGATTTTCCCGGAAAGACTCAACAGCGTCGAACTCGTGGAAGCAAGCAGAGATGCCGCACAAGGACTCTTCGAAGAGAAAGGCATAATCGTTGAGCTGAGCATGGAAAACTATGAGTTCATGGGTGATCGAGATCTCCTGAAAAGGGTCATAGCGAATTTATTGAGCAACGCTGTTAAATTCAGCCCGGAGAAAGCTCAAATAGATATCCAAGTAAAAAAACATGAGCAGATGCCGCGCTTCTCAATCAAAGATCGAGGTCCGGGAATCGATGCTGAGTCGCAGAAAAAGCTCTTCAAACATTTTTCGCAAACATCGGAAGCCAGAAACTCAAAAACTCGAAGTAGCGGTCTGGGGCTGAGCATTTGCAAGATGGTAGTAGAAGAGCATGACGGCAAAATCGGCGTTAATTCCGAGCCCGGAAAAGGCAGCGAATTCTGGTTTAGTCTGCCTCTGCCGATAAACTGAGCATTGCAGCTTTACTAAATTCCCAAAGGTACAAAAAGAAAGACGGACGAGAGCTCGTCCGTCTCTTTCTCCAATAGTTCTGTCTGGAAATCACATACAAGTACAACCGACACTGGTGGTCACAGCACCCTCATCTTCCACGGGCGGTCCATCTGCACCAAAAAAAGCATAAGTGGTATCGGATTGCTCAATTTTAAGCAAAGCCCCATTAACTCCGGTTCCCGGGGTCAGATCAAGACGATGCCGCCAGATCGAGCCACCAGGGACAATATTATCGATAATCGGAAAACCTAACGGTCCAATAACCCAGTGCAGCACCAGGACTATGTTATTCAAAGAAAAGGGGATATTCATTTTTTCCGAAAAGACTTTTCCGTCGGGCTCCCGGCTCATATTCACGGCATTCAAAGTATATGAATTCAAAAGAGCACGCTCAGCCGGAATATTTAAGTTGACCAGAACAAGCCTATTGTTGCGGTCCAGTGCAATTACAAAGCTATCTCCGGCACCGTGTATGTCCTTTGATTTCAACAATGCCACAATCTCTGCAAAGCTGGTACCCGGCTTGATTTCATTAACCCGATTCATAAGCAGTTCATTTGTTCTTTTATAAATGTCATCACTCACTCTTCCGGCTGCATATATCGCTTTAAAAACAGTGCGGCGACCATCTGAATCGTAATACTGATGTCCGTAATCGAGGAATGGTTCAAACCAATTAAGCGGAAGGGTAGGAGCTATGACAAATGGATTATGAACAATATCGTATTCTTTGGGCACCGTGTTTTGCTGCCCCAGAGGGATTCCGTCAGGCAGCCATTTAACTCTGTCCTCCAGCAGATTTATCTTAATAAATCCGTTTGGAATGGAAAGATCCTGCTTTTCCATCGGATTGGCTATAGCAGCTGATACAAACTTGTGTTCATAAAGATTTTGAGCCTTAAGCGCAGTTTCGCACAAGAAAGCATTGGGCACGGGTTTCTGCCATTCGGGGTAAGGCGCCCGCGAGAGTTTTGCGGCTTGGAAGTCTTTCAAGGAAACCTGGTGAGGCTGCTTGTTTCTTTCAAAAGGCACAAAGTTTATATAGCGACCATTACCAAAAGAAATCGGATGATAACCTTTGAGATAAAGCTCTGTCCCACTGCCGTTCAAGAGCGCACCGGAAGCTGTTGTGCCGCCCAGGTCGAGATAACTGATATGCGGAGGCAGTTGAAAAAGATCAATGCGAATATTGCTCTCCGTGTCTCTGTTCATGCAGGAACTTTGCCAGCTCTTGCAGGGCGCAAGCTTCTGAACCGGAGCCAACATTCTAACGGCAGCAGTGCTGGTAATGGCATTCGAGTATGCTTCAAGATTTTCTTGAGTGTTAAGTGCATCCGAGAGCTTATCACTTATAGATAGAGCGTTTTTCCAGGCTGCAGTTTCGGCATCCATACTGGCCGCCGTTCCATTGCCGGTCATATTCATAGATCGGCTGTTCATCATGGTCAGAAAGGCATGACCCCAGACCTTATTTATAGTCCTCAAACTATATTGATCATGCGCGTCTCCTTCCGCCAGAGATCCATATATGGAATTCTCTTCTGAACTACCAAGCACGCTCACTCTAACGGAGGATTTAGCTACGTTCAAAGTTCCGGCATCGTTAGCATTGGTGCCCTCACGATCTCCGCCGAAGACCATAAGTAGTCCCAGAAAAAGGCTGGCCAACAAACCGAAAACAAAAGTAAAACAAGAACAAATGGCCAGCGTACTTCCCAGCGCTTTGCGATTGCGAACTTCCGGCGTTTTTTTCATTAGCTAGTCCTCAAAATCCCAAGTGCGGAGCATCCTAGTTTTTTTTTGTGAACAAAAAGTCCGCAGTCGAAAAAATTTTGGTCACAAAACATGGACAAATCCGAACTACTAATTGTCTATAAGTTGGCAAGGGAACAAAAAAAATGAACAAAGGAAAAGTGAGCACGGACAACTCAAAGTACAAAGCAAGTACGGAGCTTCGCCGAATGTCGGAACGAAAAGAGCGGAAGATCCAGGCTCCCGACCTTCTCTCTGCTATTTTTCAAACAGTCTATGAGCTCCGCTTTTACTTCGGCGCCACCGGCAAACAAGATAAGAAGCACAGTAAATACAATCTAATTGCGGCAGGACTACTTATTTCAGGTCTTATCAGTCTGCCCGGCTATTACTGGCTGCTCAACAGCGGTACACTCGACAGACTCTCAGACCATAGTCCCGCAAAAAACGAAAGTCCAAGCACAGCCAAATCACCTGTGATTGCAAACTCAAAGCAGCCCCCAAGCATTAAAGAGATCAAGCCCGAATCAAAACAAGCAGCCACGGAAAAGGCAGCAGCAGAGCAAGCCAGTACACCAATATCAGCTCTATCAATTAATCTCAAATCAAAACTTGACAGCGCACTATCCAGATTCCCGATAAATCAGATCTCAATGCCCGACCAAAGTCTTGTTAAAACTGAAAAGGCTAAAGGAGAAAATGCAGGCAAAGCATTCAAGGGTGAAAACAACACGCTCAGCAAAGAAGAGTTGTCTACTCGCTATCCTAAATTGAGGAAGTACTTTGAGAGCCCGGATTTCGGCAAAATGCCTCCATCCAGATAAGAGATCAGCTTTGAGCTTGAACGCGCTGGGCTTTAGCCCTGAAAGCAATCAAATGTTTAGCAACTGCCGTTCCGGCTTGAGCGCAGGGAAGCGTAGCTCGCCAGTTCTGTAACTGTTGCTGTCTCTGTGTCGTAAAACTGCCTTTGATACCAAAAGATCCCAAATATTTACGCGCAGTCGACAATTCGGATTCAAGCTTGTAACTATCCCTTCCATCAAAGCGTATGGAAAAACTCATCTGCGCAGCAGCAGCTTCCGAGAATGAATCAAGTGAATCTGCCGCAATTTTCTTGAGCTTCTGCTTAAGCCTGAGCTTGCTCAGGGGAGCTGCCGTGTTAAAAGGAGAAAGAAAAATCGAAAGGTGAGCCTCCGGCAGGTCCAGCAAGAACGCCGACAACCACTCAAATCCGGAACGCACAGGTAACTGCTCCAAAGTCATAGTCAAAGCCAGTCGATCTGCTACTTGCATAGAGCGTTCTGTCGGTCTTAGAACGAGGTCTCTAAAGCTCGGTTCCCAGCCAAGCTCACCGGCACTGCGCCAGTCACGCTGAAGTTGATTGCAACTAGCGCGAGAACCCAACTCCTGCGAAATCAGCTGTCTTGCTTCCAGAGCATTCATGATTTTCGGTGCTATTCCAAGCGTAATCAAACGCTCCAGAAGGCGATTCACTATCTCTTGCAAGTGCAAAAGCGGCGGCATCAAATCCTGCTCTTCGCCTGATTTCTGCACATTCAGAAAAGATGCGATCACGATCATTTCCTTGCGGGAAGCCCTATCGCTTGCCGGAAAAACAATTTGAAATCTGGCATCTTCAAAGGACGCCAGATCGGCAAAAAGCAGTTCAAGCAAAAGCGAATTAGCACTGAGCTGATGCCGCTCGGGCAAAGCGCAGCGAATCAGACGCTGCAATTCACCGGCGCGATTATGAACCACACCGTCGATATTGTCTTGAGGGTCTTTGGCTGCCACATAATCAAGACGCAGCCCGGAGAGTTCATTAATGGTGCGGGGAGACTTGAGCAAGTCTTTTCGAGAGAAAAGACGCTTGATAAAAAGCGGTGGCTGTCGTTTGAACATTCCGGCCAGTAAAATACTGTAGGCAAATAGTGACGTGCCGAGAAAAAATCCGGCTATGCCGCTATGCAGATACTCAGCGCCGAGCAAACCGAAAGCTACGCTCAATCCAAGAGCAAGCCCTCCAAAAGCCAGCGAATTCAGCTCAAGCTTCGAGTTGATTTTGCCTTTTGCTTGTTCCAGAACCAGCATCAATGATTCCCTGCTCGATGCATGACTGCCGTCAACAATTGACTTCGTCTCAAAATTATCCACCTGATATCTGTCTTTATCGTGGAAAGAGCAAGAAATGTCGACACGGTTTCTCCCCTAGCCTAAAAGAATCGCCCGGAGTTAAGAAGGTGTTATCATGACGCCGTTTGGCTCCGGATGGGGAGTTTCCATGAAGCGCATTACTGCATTTTCTCTTTTAATTGGTCTAAGTCTCGGGTTTTCAGCAGCAAAAGCCGAAGAAGCAAAAGATGGACTCGAAAAACGTCCACTGGCGGCTGCAGCGGAAGCGCATGAATCCAGCCTGGTCCATTGGGGACCCTGGACCAACGATCTTTTTGAAAGGGCTCAAAAGGAAAAGAAACTGGTAATCCTCGATCTGGAAGCAATCTGGTGTCACTGGTGCCATGTGATGGACCAGAAAACCTACAGCAATCCTGAGATAGCCAAAATCATGCAAGAGCATTTCATTGCAGTAAAAGTAGATCAGGATTCAAGACCGGACCTTTCAAATCGCTATGAAGATTACGGCTGGCCGGCAACCATTTTTTTCGACTCAAAAGGACAAGAGCTGGCTAAACGCTCGGGCTTCATAGAACCGGAGGAGATGCGGACACTCTTAGAGTCGCTGGTAAAAAATCCGGTGCCGGAAGAAGCTCAAAAGAAAAGCGAAATCAAATATTCAAGCACAGCCGCCTTATCGAAAGCCGTGCGCAGCGAGCTCTATAACAACCACCGCAAATATTACGACAAAAAAGCGGCAGGCTGGCAAACAGTGCATAAATTCCTGGACGCAGACAGCATCGAATATGCCATGACTCTGGCTAAAGAAGATGCGGACAGTCTTGAATCGAGCATGGCCAAAAACACTTTGATTGCTCAAATCAATTTGATTGATCCGGTCTGGGGCGGTGTTTATCAATACTCTACAGGTGGCGACTGGAAACATCAGCACTTTGAAAAAATCATGAGCGTTCAAGGTGAAAACCTGCGCATTTACTCTCTGGCTTATCTATTCTTCAAGGACGCTCGCTTTCTGACTGCAGCTGAAAATATCGAGCGCTATTTGCGCAGCTTTTTGCTCAGTCCTGAAGGCGCTTTTTACACCAGTCAGGATGCCGACGTGAAACAAGGGCAGCATTCCGGCGATTATTTCAAACTTGACGATACCGAGCGTCGCAAACAGGGCATTCCGCGCATCGACAAGCATATTTACGCAAGAGAAAATGGCTGGGCAATTGCCGGACTGGCCGGACTTTATATGGCAACTGCCAACAAGCGCTATCTGGATGAAGCTGAAAAAGCAGCTAACTGGATCCTTTCAAATCGTTCGCTTCCAGGCGGAGGATTCAAACATGACGCAAATGACAGCGCCGGACCTTATCTGGGAGATACACTCTTCATGGGTCGCGCTATGCTCAGCCTTTATCAGGCCACGGGCAATCGCGAGTGGCTCGCTAAAGCGCAAGCAGCAGCCGACTTCATCAATGCTCATTTTAAGAACTCTCAAGACAAAGCAGGCTTCTTAACAAGCGACCCGGCAAGCTCTTCTTTGCAAAAACCGGAGCCCTTGCTCGACGAGAATGTTCCGCTGGCTCGATTCAGCAATCTGCTTTATCACTACAGCGGCAATGAAACTTATAAGCAAATGGCAGAGAACTGCATGCGCTATCTTGCCACGGACGAAATTGCTCATTATCGAAAAATGATGGTAGCCGGCATTTTATTATGCGATCGCGAAATTTCAAAAGCTCCGGCACATATAACCATTGTCGGTGCCAAAAGCGACCCGGCGGCCCAGGCTCTTTTTCAGGCAGCAAATCAATATCCGGTCGGCTACAAGCGGGTTGAGTGGTACGACCCCAAAGAAGGTAAAATGCCGAACGCAGATACTGATTACCCGGAAATGCCAAAAGCTGCAGCCTTTGCCTGCGCCAACCAAAGATGCTCTTTGCCCGTGTACAATGGCAGTGATATTGCAGCTCAGGTAGATCGCAGCATGAACCTTCCAAAAAAGAAATGAGGAATCGAGATGTCTGAGCCACGTATTGCAGATCGCAAACCATGTATACTCGAACTTGCTCCGGGAACTTACTGGTACTGCCGCTGCGGCCGCTCAGCCTCGCAACCGTTTTGCGACGGCTCTCACGAAGGGACTGATTTTCAGCCGCTGAAAATGGAAGTCAAAGAGGAAACCCGGATGGCACTCTGTTTATGCAAACATACAAAGCATGAACCCAACTGCGACGGATCACATTCAAAACTTCCCTGAGCCTCAGTATAAAAACTGCGCTCTTCGTCCACAGCTTTTGAGCTGCTTGCTCAGTATTGCGTCGCTTTTGAGCCTGAGCAGAGCCGAGGCTTTCGACCAGAGCCACAGGGCTTTCACAAGCGAGTTGCGCAAATATGTTCAAACAAACGGCGTTCAGTACGGCAAATGGAAAAACAAGCGCCAGGGTCTCGATAAATACCTGAGCAGTCTTTGCGAACTCAGTGAAGACGAGTACAAGAAATTCAGCAAGCTGGAAAAGCGAGCACTCTGGATAAACGCCTATAATGCCCTGGCAATCAGGCTTGTTATCGACAATTATCCTATTAAGGGCGTCAGACCGGACTATCCGGCTTCCAGCATCAGACAAATTCCAAACGCCTGGGAAGCGGCTCACGCCAAAATTGCCGGTCGGGAGGTCTCACTTTACACAATAGCCCACGACCTCTTGCGCAAATCCCGTGACTGCCGGGCGCACTTTGCGATGGTACCGGCAAGTCGAAGCGCTCCCGAGCTGCGAGCCAGAGCTTTTCAGGCAAAAGACATAGAAAAAGAGCTGGATAAAATTACAAAAGACTATTTGTCAAAGCCCGAGAACCTGCGCTATGACCCGGATTCGCAAACGCTGACTGTTTCTCAGATTTTCAAATGGTTTCCTCTCGACTTTATAAAAAGCGTGGACGGCAAAATTCCAATGCCGCCGCCCAGAGATGACGAAGTAGTCAAAAACTATGTTCAAGATTTCCTGCCTGAGAGCAGCCGTGCAAAAATGAGCGACAAAGAAATCAAAATAAACTACTCGCCTTATGACTGGTCGCTAAACGATGCCGCAGCCCCTAAAACTGCAGAAATTATTGACAGCGACACTTTGCTTCAGTGAGCCGGAGCCTTTGCTTTAGAAAGTGCTTCCATAATGAAATTTCCAGCCAATCCCTGCCGTAAACTGACACCGGCACCGGGGGCAGGATCAGGCAAAAGATATGGACGAAAAGAGTTTGAACAGTTGTCGAAATGACCGACCAGATGCAAAACTTTGCCTCGTCCAAACTCAAATTCAAGTGCCAGCGCGCCGGCCTGTATCTGATCGGGCAGGACCCGGTATTGCGAATCTTGATGAGCCAGCCGCGAGCTGCGGGCAATAATATGAACGCGCGAAGGATTCAAAATTCTTACGCACTGACTCTGACGGTCAAGCTTCCAGGTAAAGCGTCTGCCGCTGAAACCTTTAAGCAAAGAGGGGTCTGCCTCGATCACAAAAGCATCGGTGATCACACCATCGGTTTTGTCGCCGCTCCATTGCACAAAGCCCGGGAAAGCCCGTTCAATAACATTTTGCAAAGCCCAGTCCGTGCTGATTAAATAACCGCCGTTACCCACAAAGTCTCTGACTTTTTGCACAGCGGCGCGCGGTATTTCGCCGGCACAATCAAGAATCAAAACCTTGCAATTTGAAAGAGAATAATCTTCCAGTTGCTTGGTTTTGATACTCTGAAAACTCAGTCCGTAAGCTCTGAGTGGCTTGCTGCTGTCGTCCCAGCGCCCCTTAGCCAGAACAAGATCCTGGGCAGACGCAGCGCTCAAAACAGTCCCTGGATGATTTTTTTCAAGAAAAGCCCGGAAAACTGCAGGTTGAACAATTTGATCAGTAACTGCCGATGCAAGAAAAGGCGTTGCTTCTGCGTCGATTCGCTGCAACTCGGCAACTCTAGCGGCGCTCTGAGCAGCCAAAGTCTGATAGCTCGGTATTCGCGTTCTAATTGTGCTGGCACTGCCCTGTAAAAACGCAGTTTCAGAACCAGCTTTAACCGACAAAGGCGGCGGCGCTTGCTCAGGACCGGGTGGACTTGCAATTGCCGGTGCTCGATGCGGCATGCCCGACTCTTCTTCCCAGTCGGAGGCAGTTGCGGCTGTCATAGACAGAGCAATTGAAGATAGTAAAAACAACAGTCTCTTTTTCAAAGCAAGAGCTCGACAATTTTCGGGACAACTAAAGTTCAGACGAAGCCGGCCGCAATCGGTTCCATTTTACACAAGGAATCTCTCAAAGCCGCTTCCTCAAGCTAATTGTTACTGACCAGGTCTACCCGCGGCCAGCGCGGCTGGTCCAGATATTTAATACTGTTTCCGGCAGTGTTATCGACAGCTTTGAAAAAACCGATTGCCGAATCAAGGTCGTCCTTCTTCTGAGAGAACACATGGGTCATGGCAAGTCGCCCGGGCACTAGAAGAATTGAGCTGAATCTAAAAGAGTCGGATTTTTGAGGATCTCCGGACATGAAGGTCCGACGCCATACTTTGCCGGAGGAGTCTTCTTCCACAAAGTCACCGAGATTTTTTTGAAGCTCATCCAGCTCTTTAATAGCCTCATTCACAGGCATTATATTGCCTGACGCATCACCGTAAGTGGGATAAGTGGTAAACCAGATCATCAGTTCGTCATTCCAGAACTGCCAGTTATGATTCATTGTGGCCGGATCAAAAGTACCTGATTCGGAAAAGCTGCCGGGAATCAAAACAGACCAACCCTGATCGAGCATGACTCTAAGTTCACGACGACGGTAACCAATCGGCTCTGATATCGGCGCCGCCACGGCATTTTTGCGAACCATAGGGCTCAGTTCGTCTTCCACCTTTGCATAAGCCATAATTTCAGCCCATTCCCGCCATGGATAATTCAAAGCCGGATCAAGCTTGTATGCCTCTTTCAGCAAGAAAAGCACATTGCGCATCAATATTTCATCGCCGTCGGCAATGGGTTTGCACCAGCGAATATCAGTCCACATATGACAGAGCGCCCGATTTAAGAGATATTCTGCTCCGGCGTCCGGTTTCAGCCAGGGGAAAACATCGGCACCGGCACCGGGATTCTTCGCGACTTCTTTGAGCCAGGCAGCAGAGCGAGGACCCATGGAAGTAATCAGGGCTTGCTCACTGAAAAACTGATATGAAGGAGACATTGCCAGGCGAAAAGTACCACTAGAAGACATAATCGATGCGCTTGCCGCCATCGATGCAAGCCAGGAAAACATCTCATAATAAGCTTGCTCGGGGTCTTTTGAAAAGAAAGTCGGGTTGCTGCGATCAGGATCACTTTCATCATCTTCGGGCGCCCAGCTTATACCGAAGGTTTCCGCCATTGTCCAGAAAACGTCGCAAAGAAATAGATGATAACCTGGTCCGGCGCTGGCTGTTTCAGCACTGACATGCAAAACTTGTGCATCCGAAAGCCAGAGCTTGACCGGATCTGCAGCCGGATGAAAGCGCAAAGTCACATTCAGATATTCATCATCGGGAGTCTTTCCCAAACCCGCACCGCTGGCCATGCCGGGATAGCTTTTACCGAGCCAATCCCAGACGGCATTAAACCAGTTTTCCAGTTCTTGAGGAGCTGCCAGTTGTCCAATCAGATTGAGACCAACGCCCATATCCATTCTCCCCCAGAACTGCTCGCCAAATGATACACAATCTGACTCTCCAGATTGTGAGATCCCGAAAGCTAAGGGGCAACAGGATTTAAGAGATTTTTCGTTTCTTAGCCAGACTCACGTCTGAAACGTCGTCGTTGATAATTCGTTTTAGCGAGGCCAGAGCTTGCAAGTTAGGCCAGATTACATCTTTCATCTCTTCAAGCTCGTAGCGACCAATTTCATTTCGCTCATAACGGCGGCAGCATTCCTCCCAAAGCTCGAAAAGCTTTCGGGGATCTGTTATTTCCCTTGCTTTTTGTTGAAACTCAATCAAATCAAAAGGTTCCATTTTCTGGATGCCTCCGTCAGGCGTTCTGAAGTTTATGTTGCGGTTTTGAATTCGGCTTGTCAAATCCACACGGGTGTATTCAAGTGATGTGAATGAGTTCGAGCTTTGTATTTCCAACCGGTCAGGGCACCATATACAGTACCCATAACTCCATGTTAACGAAATCTCAGAGTCCGTCAATACACTACAATTTCAATTTCATCACTAAATATGGAGTCAGATGAAAATCTTCCCATGAGCAAGATTGGCAATTCTTGTCCAATCGATTCAGGCTCCGGATATTTACTCTAGGCAGCTTCCAATCAGGAGGAAACTGCAGAAGGCAACAGGAGTAATGCTCATGAGCAAAGTTGTCGAACAGGCGCGCAGCATTATCAGTCGTCTTTCAAATAGACACAGTGCAATAAGACCAATCAGCTCTTCACGAAAGCAAGAGAAATCGGTAGTTCAGGATCGCTCAAAGAACAAGGCATCTGAAACAGAAGAGCCGCCGGAAATCGGGGTAAGCCCGATGTTCGGCAAATACTACCTGGAAAAACTGGCAAATCTCGAAGATCTGCACAACGATTCAAGCACGGAAAAGGCACCGAGTCGCTGCCTAAAAGCAGACAAGCTGATCGATCTAAGACAGCTATAAGCTCAAAATCAGAAGCTTGAAGCCGAAACTCCCGCTTGATTTTTAGACTGAGCTGCTCAGCGAGTGAGACAGAATCTGAGTACTTGCACTCTGGTTATAAAGCTCGAGAGATTGCAAAGCCTTTGCAGAATCGGCCGAAGCCTGCATTTGCTTCTTCAAAGCTTCTTCAACAGAAGCGGCTGCGGCTCGAGCGGTTTCTGCCAGAAAGTCGGCCAGACTGCCGGCCATATCTGAAAATAACTTGACCAGAAAACTCACTAAAGAGCCGATTATGCCTAGCGGTCCGCTCACAACTTGATTGAGCATATCGCCCATGTTTCCTACAAAGTCATTGAGCATTTTACCGAGATCAAAGCCGGAAACAGAAGCATCGGAACTTATTTGAAGATCGGGAACATCAACTGCTCCCTGTTGATTAAAGGCCGCGTCTGCTCCGACCTGGCCGTTGCGACAGGATAGATAGGCGTCGGCAGCCGCTTTAGCCGATGCAGCTTCTTCCGCGTTGGATGGCATGAAAGGGCATTTGGCATCTCCAAGCGCTCCCTTAGCCTGCTCGAAAAGAGTTGATGCACCTTCATATCCAGCTTCCGAGATTCCTGCACCGGCAGCTTTCATACCGTTAGATTGTTTGTAGAAAGGAGGCATATTGCTTCTCCGCGCGTCTCATGACAACAACTATATATCCGCAGCGCCTGATTTTTCGCTAAAAAATGGGAGGACCACCATAAAAATCCCATAAAAATCCTTAATCTAGCGAGCTTTCAGTAATTCAAGTCGAGCTTGCGGAACTGAGTTCGATCTTTCATTCTTCTTGCTGGGCCTTGCTTATAAGCATTCGCGCTTTTTCCATCAAAGCATCTTTGTTTTCGGGCGAGCTTTCTTCAAGGTATTTTTCAAGTGCCTGCAGCGGCTGAAAAACAGCCTTTTCATTCAGCTCCGGCAAACGGCGCGGGCGCTCGGTATAAATCAACTCTGCCTTAAAACGCAGACTCAAGAGCTGCGGAAGCGCTGCCCGGATGCGGTCTTCATCAATTTCAGGAAGGCGATTTTGCTGAATTTTGTATTTGATTCTAAATACGGCAGCATCTTTTGCAGCCGGCAAAACAGCCTGATAAAGCTCTTCCATCGGGTTTTCAGACTCGCTCAAATCTATCGAAAAGGTGATAAAAGGCCGGGGCTGAAGAGAATGAAAACGCCAATTAACATTGCCTCTTTCAATGTCCGCCTCAATAAAACCCTTGTCCTCTTTTTCTTCGCTGAAATCAACCCGATCAAGACTGCCTGCATAAGCGACAAGCGGTTGTTTTTCATGCAAGACCTGGTGAGCATGCACATGACCGAGCGCCACATAATCAAGGCGTTCGTCCAGAAACTGGCAAAGGGGAAAGCTCATCGAATAACCAAGCATCAATTCCTGCTCTGCCCCGGCTCTTGCACTATCCAGCATGAGATGGGCAGTCACTAGAGTTGGAATTTCAGGATTCAGCTCTTCATAAAAACCTTCAAGTATTTCTCCGACATGACTTACAAGAACCCGGTCCAGCTCAGACGGACTGAGCTGCGCATATTTCTCATGAGTCATCAGCAAATTGCGAGTAACATGGGGCAAGCCGATGATTTGCAGCTCACCGTGCTTGCTTGCAATTTTAAGCAAAGTCGGCTGAGCAATGATTGTTACGCCGGGAACTTCCAGGCTCTGAAACACCGACATGGAATGACTGGCACCGGCTTTGAGAATTTGGTCGTGATTACCGACCAGAAGAATTGTCGGAATTGCTGCATCAGAAAGTCTTTTCAACTGCCGGGCAAAGGCTTGCTGGTATACAGGTTCGGGCGAAGCATTTTTATAAGCATCCCCCGAGAACAAAAATATATCTGCATTATTTTCAATACTGAAATCTACAACTCTGGACAGAGCCAGAGCAAAATCCTCAAAGCGCACATTCAGGCCGCTTGCAGGATTGACCCGCCCGTGACTTTCACCCGAGCCGAAATGAATATCCGAAACATGGATAAGCTTGATTGGCATGACCCTGCCTCTATTCCTATCGAACAATAGCACATGATATACAATGTATGAATGTTCAAAAGCCGCCACAACTCCCGCATAGCTCAAAGAGCTGTCCAAGCTTCGACTTGCTTGAGCCTGATTGCGTTTTTGAGCATCTCGAGCCCGGCTTCTGCGGCAGCCGATAACAAAGAATCTCAGACTCTGGCTTTAAGTATCAAAAAGCTTGTTCAGGAATCGGACATTCTGGACAATGACTACAAGCAACAGGTCTTTGCTTCATACTCAAACGGTGTTGCCACAGTTTCACTTTTCAGGCATCCGGACGCAAGCCGAGCCGATTGCAAAATTGATGCGGTTTTACTCTCACGCAAAATAATCGCTCTTGCAGCTCATGATATCAAAGTCATTCGCTGTGTTTTTTATGACTACGATCGGCAGAACGAATATTGGGATGTCGAAGTAAGAGCACAGCTGGTCAGCGCCTTTGCCCAGGGAAAGATCGGAGAAAGAGAACTAATCGACAGCATTTTGCTTACTGAGGACAAGCAGAAAAATCCTCTCAGCGCAAAATTTTCAGCTCTCTCATACAGCGGAATCGTAAACGCAGACTCGGTTTGCCCGGGGGCTTTCGAAGATAAGAGGCTGGCAATTCACCTGCGTTTGAAAGAGTTGAGCAGCCAGAAGCTTGAAATTGGACATTTCCGCGATGATTATTTCAGACTGGAAGATGCAGCCAGACGAGGAAAGGATAAAGAGTTGCTTGCCCAAATCAACACCCTGAACAAAGCTCTCGATGATTATCTGCAGGGCTTGATCAACTCAGGACAAATTCAAAAGCCGGAACTCAGAAGAGCCAAAAGTGCGTTAGGACAGAGTCCCCAGATCAAGAACGAGCCGGCGAAAGGACTTTAATTTTGAGCAAAGCCAGACATTCATTCAGAAAGAATCAAATTCTTGAAGGCATCCGCATAGATTCAATTGCTCCGGGCGGACAGGGTTTTTGCAAAAGCGAAGGTCTGGCCATTTTTGTGGACAGGGCGGTGCCTGGAGATATTGCCGATCTCGAGCTTTACGATGTAAGAAAAGATTTCGCTCACGCCCGAATCACTAAGTTGAAACATCCGTCCAATTTGAGACAGGAGCCGCCCTGCAAATTGTTCAAACTTTGTGGCGGCTGCCAGTGGCAGCATATCAAATACGAAGAACAGTTGAATTTGAAAACCGACATGGTTAAGCAATTAATCGGACATATGACAGGAATTGACCCCTCCATAGTTAAAGATGCGCTTGAAGCCGAGAACTCACTGCATTACAGAAACAAAGTTCAGTACCCGGTGAGTTCGCCGGAAAAATCCAGCCGCATACTGGCCGGATATTACAAGGAAGCTTCTCACGAGCTGATCAACATCAAACACTGTCCGGTGCAACCTGAGTTACTAGACCGGATTCTGGAAGCAGCCAAGGAAGCTTCCGAGGATTTCGGATTGAGCGCATACAAAGAAAAAACTCATAGCGGCTTAATCAGGCATTTCATCGCACGCCATAGCGTTTCTGAAGATACTGTTCTTTTGACTCTGGTTCTTAATTTAAGCGAGCAAAAACTTGAGACTGAGCTGGAAAAGCGCTTAAAAAAACTCGCAGAAGCCTTGATTGACTCTTTTCCAGGCAAGCTGAAGGGCGTATGCATAAACTTCAACGATGCCCGCGGAAATCGAATTATGGGCAAGAAAACCCGGCTGCTGGGCGGCGCCGACCATATTATTGAAGAGCTCAGCTCGGCGATATTGAAGAAGCAAAATCAAAAGAGTAATTTCAAGTTCCGCATATCTACAGGAAGTTTTTTCCAGGTAAATTCAAAACAGGCAGAAATTTTGATGGACCTTGTTTTGCAAGCCGCAAAAGAGCTGGCCGAGTCGCTTGGAAAGGAGAAGCTCGACCTGGTAATTGACGCATTTGCCGGCGTTGCGAGTATGGCAATCTGGGTGTCCCCGCTTGCTCATAAAGTCATTGCCATTGAAGAAGTGGAAGATGCGATTAAAGATGCCGAGTTGATATTGCAGTCAAACTCAGTGGAAAACGTCAAAGCAATATGCGGCACGGTTGAATCGGTTTTCCCGCAGCTCTCGGGTGAAAACTTGAAACCGGATCTGATTATTCTTGACCCGCCTCGAAAAGGGGTGGACCGAGAGACATTGATTTGCGCGGCCGGCATGGAGGCCAGACGAATTGTTTATGTAAGTTGCAACCCGGCCACTCTTGCACGTGACCTGAAAATTCTCAGCGAATGCGGATATAAGAGCAAATCAATACAACCGCTTGACCTTTTCCCGCAAACCTATCACATTGAATCAGTCACTGTTCTGGACAGACAGAAAATAGATTAGAACTCAAACTCAAAGAACTTCTTTCTTGACTTCCTAATTCATTCAAGACTTTCTGTAAGCGAATTACGACTGAAGGAAAGGAGCCTTACAAATGAACGCCAGCTCAAAAGGCAAATTGCAGCTAAGTCTGAGATACGGCAGCAATCGCCAGGAATCCAGAAAAAAAGAAGCTCAATGCAAAATCTACGGACACTGCTCCGGTAAGATCAGAGCCGGCGCCAGCCACATCTGTGCGGTTTGCGGCAAGCGTTTTCAACCCTAGTTTTTCTTTGCCGAGGGCGGCTTAGAGCAATTAATCACAGTTGCAATGAAATAACGCCCGGCCGCCGGATATGCCCTCAGTAGATAATCGAATTTCTCGCCCAGACCGGCCTGATAATCATGAGCATCAAGTCCGGATTTCATTCGATTTGCCGCGGCTTTCAAACAGAGTTTTTTTGCTGAATCATTCAGACCGGTCAAAAGAAAATCGTTCAAGAGCGGCAGAAATAGCGGATCAAGTTCAGGTCTTTCAGCTTTCGCATCAATAGCCAGCGCAGAAGCTTCTTGCCAGGCTTGATCCGATTCCGGATTTTTCCGCTCGGATCTAAGCAACTGAGCAAGTTGAGAATAGAGATAGGCCTTCTTGATTGTTTTTTCCTTGCTTTTGGCAATGAGCTCCCGCAGAAGCAGCTCACCCGCCTCAAGACGATTTTCTTCAAGCCAGAGAGCCCGGCAAATCATAAAGTCGGCTGGGCTTAAATTCTCCACCGACAACAATGGCGAAATGAGCTCTTCGGCTTTTAGAAGCTCATGCCCGGCTATGAAAATATCAGCAAGACGATGCCTGAGAAATCTGGGCTTCATTTCATCCATGCCAAGCGAAAGCTCCCTGATCTCAAGCAATTGCTCCATCGTTTTTATAAGCAATTCTTTTTCTCCCGAGCTTTCATAAATTTCTAGGAGTTTGCTCAGGGGCGGATCAAGCGACTGAGTGCGGGGTCCTTCCAAACGACTGAGAGTAAGCACACACTTTTCCAGATAAAGGCGCATCTTGCTGCTCTCACCAAGCTCAGCATAAAGGTCGGCGAGATCGCGCTCATTTTCAGCACGACGGTCCTGCTTCTTCATTTTTTCTGAAATTTGCAAAGCTTCAATATAAAGTTTTTCGGCTTCCAGAAACTTTTTCTGCCTGACGGCTCGCTTAGCCTGCGCTTCTATATAAAACCATTTGCGCTCCTCCTCATTCAATCGATTTGCAGCCTCGCAAGCCAGCGCAGTTAGCAAAGCAATAGAAAAAGCCAGAAGGCTTGCCTGCTTGAAATTTACAATTATCTCTTTCATTAGCATGCTCAAGCTGCTCCGGACTCAAATGCTTTTATGCACGCAGATTGCTTACTCCAAACTGCCAAAAGCATCGAGAAACGGTATCATAGCCTAGCACTCCGGCAAGGACCTCATTAATGCAGAATTCCAAAGCGGGCAAAATAAATCTGCGGCTTACTCAGAAAGCCCTGATTCTTGTGGCGGTGCCGCTGCTTTTCGAACTGGTTTCATTCACATCCCTCTTTTTTGCGCTTGAAAGTGCCGAGCGCGAAATTAAGAAAGAGCAGAAAGCTCGCAGCATCACACAAGCACTCAATCAAATCACCATGCTGACGATTGAGGCGCCCAGCCTGATATACAGCTACAACATCAAAGGCGGCATGGTGCAACTGGAAGTTTTCAGACAAATTTCCACAAGTATCAAAGACGAGTTTGCAATTTTGCATAAGCTTCTCGACCGAGATCCGGCGCAACAAGCTGCCGTAAGCGGTCTGGAGGCGAAGGTTTCACTGGCACTTGCTATACTCAACGAAAGCAGACGATTTGCCGAATACGGCGACTTTCCCAAAGCATTCAAGACCTTTGAAGAGCTAAAAACTCTTACAGACGGCATGCGCAAAGATATAGCAGTTCTGTCTGAAAAATTTCGCGAGATCGAAAGAAAGAGTCCGGAATTGCAAGCAAGGCAGCGAGTAGCTTTCAAAGCTTTCCTTATAATTTTCATTTTCACAAGCATCATACTGGCGGCCGGGCTCTATGTTTATTTCACCAAGGATACAAGCAGCCGATTGGAAATCCTGCTCAAGAACACCCTGCGCTTCGGCAAAGGCGAAGCACTGGCAGAACCGCTTAGCGGCACGGATGAGCTGGCGGACCTTGATTCGGTTTTTCACAAAATGGCCGAATCGATAGCCAGGGCAAATAGAGAAAAGCAGGAATTCGTAGCCATGATCACTCACGATATTCGCAGCCCTCTAACATCAATGCTGCTCTCCATGTCCCTTGTGAGTGAAGGCACACTTGGAGACCAGTTAACGGTCAAAGGAAAAGACCTGCTCGAGCGCTGTCAGGGCAGCGTCAATCGAGTGGTCAAACTAATAAACGATCTGCTTGATGTTGAAAAACTGGAAGCAGGCATGATGAAAATGCTTTTTGAAAACACGGATTTTCAAAGGGTTATAGATAACTCAGTTGAAACACTCATACAGTCGGCGGAAGCCAAACAAGTCAAAATAATTTCGCCAAAAACCACGGCGCTTGTTTATGCAGATGGAGATCGCTACATACAAGTCCTGGTAAATCTGCTTTCAAATGCAATTAAATACTCACCCGAAGGCGGCAAGATTGAAATAACGCTTGAGGAAGGAGCCGATTATCTGAAACTTTATGTGCAAGACGAAGGTCCAGGTATTCCGGAAGCAAATTTAGAAAGCGTTTTTGATCGTTTTCAGCAAGTCGATTCAGCAGAAAGAAAAAAGTACGGCGGCACTGGCCTTGGACTGGCAATCTGCAAAGAAATAGTCAAAGCTCACCATGGAGAGATAGGCGTTCTAAGCAAAAGCGGAGAAGGCAGCAAGTTCTGGTTCACAGTTCCGCGTCGGCAGGAAATTCTCAATTCTTAAAACCCGAGCTTTAAGAGATAAATTTGTCTTTTCAAGAAGCAGCAAAATATATTAGGATATTCTCACTGGTAGCTCAGCATCACCTTCCGGGGTCCCAAAGTGGTTTTATCAGGTATCTGGAAGCGACAGGACGGGCAAAAAGACGAACCACCCAGGGGTTTAACCGTCAGCCATGAAAAAAACATCTCGCCTCTGCAGGTGCAAGACCTTTGCGCCTCAGTCGGATGGAGCCGCAGAGACCCTGTATTAATTGCCAGAGCCCTTGCCAACAGCCTGGCTGTCGTCAGCGCCTGGGACAGGGATATTATGGTCGGTTTTGCCAGAGCCACAGGAGATCAGGTTTTCAACGCCACAATCTGGGATGTGGCTGTACGTCCGGCCTATCAAAAGCGCGGACTGGGAAGACTTTTAATGGTGGAGCTCTTGAAAGACCTCGATTCTTACGGTATTCCGCTGATTACTCTTTATGCAGACCCGGGAACAGACGGATTTTACAAGCGTTTCGGCTTCTCCACAGACCCGGCCGGAGTGCGCGGCATGTTCCGTGACACTGAAATCTAGCTCAAAAGAGATTAACTTTCCTTCAAATTGGCTGCGAAAGTTTAAGCAAGCGCAAAGCTTTGGGGCGGGAAGAGCCTATTCATGGTAGATTGTTTCACCTGTCGCGTCTTCGCCGCCCAGCGGCAAGACTGAAGCCTGCCCGTTGCAAGGGACTATCAGGCTGAAATCGTTCTTTCGTCGGACTGGAGTAGTTATGAAAGTCATATTGCAGAAAAATGTGCAAAAGCTCGGCAAAATAGGCGATGTGGTCGAATCCAAGCCAGGTTATTTCCGTAATTTCCTTCAGCCCAGAGGTTTCGCCGTACTCGCCACCGATGGCGCAATGAAGAAAAGAGAAGAAGAGCTGGAAGCACTGCGTGCCAAGGCCGAAAGACTGCATCAGGAAGCAATTGCTTTTGCAGCAAAAATCACTGCCGCAGGCAGCGTAAATATCAATCAGCGCGCCGGCGACGGCGGCAAACTCTACGGCAAAGTCACCAACAAAGATATTGCCGATGCAATCGCTGCAGTTGTCGGAGCTGACATCGACAAAAAAGGCATCAAAACGCTGGAAGAAATCACAGCTGTCGGCACTTACAAAGCATATGTCAAAGTTGCAACCGACGTTCAAGCTGAAATCAATGTTGTCGTTTACGACGAAACAGTCACAGGCGGACCGCCCGCCCCGCAAGCTGCCGCAAAGGAAGAAGCAACAACTGAAGCTGTTGCAGCTGAATAAGCTTGCGATTCAAAAGCAAATAAAAAGAGAGAATCCGGCCTGAAAAGACCGGATTCTCTCTTTTTCAAATTGAGTGCAAAATCTGTTTTTCAGCAGGTTGCAAAGCTTTAATTGTCACAAATTGGTCTTAGAATTACGGAGAATAATGCAGAAGCAATGCTGCGCCCTAGACGCGTCCCAATTCAAATAATACAGGCAAAAAAAATGCAATCTCGCCGAACTCAAGATCTCAAAACCACTCTAAGCGCAACAGTTCTGCTTATCAGTTCTGCTTTTTTCATCCCGCCGGTACTTGCAGAAAGCAATGTGACTATATCAAACGAAGCAAGCGATGGGCTAAAAACCGTGGTTTTTAGCGCTCCGGCAGGAACCGTTCTTGTCAATTTTCCAGATGATATGCAAGCCGGGGACCGTGTTTCCGGAACAGTAACCGCAAAGCCCAAAGCCAATTCCGCAGAAGAGCTGGCCCATTCAGCGCTCGAACTCAGCAGCTATCGTCTTGAACTCGAGCAGGCAGAGCCGCTGTCGACAAGACCCTGGCAACAGAATGCAAAAACTGAAAACGGACTGAGCGCAGCAGTCGAATGCACTAATTTGCGGAGATTTGCATTTCAGGTCCCGGCAGCTGGAAAGCAACTCAAACTCAAGCTCCTTGCAAAAGATGGAGCAGTGATGGCGAGTCAGGAAATTCAGGTAGGCGAAGCAACGAAAGATTCTGCAGTAAACGCCGCCGGTATCACTCTGCCTGAAAGCGGAGAATCCGGTCAAAAGCTTCGAATTAAGGGAAGCTTCGGCCCCGATAGCAAAGTTTTAATTGGCTCTGAAAATTGTTCAATTGTAGCTGAATCGCCCAGGCAGCTCATATTCATCACGCCACTAAGGGTAAGCGGCAAAACAAAAATCGAATGCCGGGCAGCAGCCGGAAAGCAATTAAGCTCTAAATTCAACAACCGTCCTTCAGGCAATAAAAAACCAGATGATTTGCTGGACATGAGCGGCGTCTGGAGCGGCAGCCACGGCTCAATAACAATCACGCAATCCGGACCGTTTGTAACCTGGGACTCAGGTTCTATAAGAGCCTGGGGTACAGTCAGCAAAGATGCGCTTGATTTTGATTTCCACAATTACAGATATGAATGCCTTGGCAAAGGGCACCTTGTGAAAACCAAAACAATAGGATTTAAAACCTATCTGGACGGCTATTTCCAAAAGACTTCAGTCAACAACAAAGCGGTCAGCTATCCCAAGCACGCTTTTCATCTCTTTAGACGCTAAGTCAAAAATTGAGAATGCCCGGGTTCTATTGACAGCCGCAAGTGTGTAGCATATACTACACACTACATGAGCAAATTCGGCGACTACATCAGAGAAAAACGCGAAGCCCTGCAAAAGGAAAGCCCGGGCACTTATTCGCTCAGGAAAGTCGCCTCAGCTGTCGGCATCGAAGCATCTTATCTGAGCAAAATAGAACGCGGACAGCAGCCGCCCCCGGGCGAAAGATCAATCAGCGCTCTTGCAGAAATCTTGAATGAAGACCCGGACATGATGCTGGCGCTGGCCGGAAAAGTTTCAGACGAGTTACAGGAGATTATTCGCAAAAGACCAAAGCTTTTTGCTCGGCTTATAAGAGAACTTAGAGACATGCCGGATCACGCAGTACTGCGCCTTGTGCGCGAAGTGCGCGACGGCAACTGGTAGGAGATTTCCATGATTGAACTTGAACACGACAAACTCAATTTTTCCTTTCCGGAACTACATCCTGAAGCAAAATTATCCATTTCATTTCAACGCACACTGCGTATTCCAGATGATGGCAGACGATACCCATTACCACCGGGACTGGGTAACTTTCCACTGAGACATATTGACGATTACGCAAATCGAGTCCCCGATTCCTGGCTGGAAAGAGCCGGCGTAATCATGCCTATGTATCAGAGAGAAGCTCTCTGGATCTACTTTTCGCAACCCTATTCTCACGAGCGCTGCAGCAGTTACCCATTTGCAGTGAAAATATACACCGGCAAAATAAACGCGGTCACCGGCAAAGAATTCAAAAACGGACTCTCATCATACAAACAGGACTATCTGGTCGTACCAGGACAACCCTGGCTGGACGGCTATTGCGTTGAAGAAGGCACAATCCGTCAGTTTGTAGCCATGCCGCTCGGACAGGGATACACAGCCGAAGAGCAGCTGACGGGCGAGGCCGAGTGGGGAGGAATTCAGATACTTGTATATCCGATGGACCCGGACGAATACGAAGCACGCTTTCCCAAACGCGCGCGAAATGAAGCTTTCAGTGATTGGGGAGCCCCTCTGGTCGGGGCACCGGCTCCAGGAGGGACAGCTCAAAAATCGCTGAACAAAATGGGCATCGCCCCTGGTGGCAGAATGAAGCAGGAAATTTACAAAGATATTTTCGGACCGGATTCATTCGATCAAGCTCATCGCTCTCGCTGCTTTCTACACATATTGAACTCGCAAGACTGGCAGAGAGTTACCGGTGAAGCTGCGCCATCTTCGCCGGTTTCGGCACAAAGCTATAAAAACGCCGGACTTCCCTGGTTCGACTATTATGACGAGAACAGACAAAGCCTGCCCGGCTCAAAAATTCTGGATAGCCTCAAAAGCATTTCCACACCCCCCAGGAAAAGGATTTTGCCCGAGAAAGCCGAAAACGAGAGAATTCGAGTTATCAAACTTGGTCCCAAAAGCGTCAGAGAAGGTGATTTCTGGGACGAATCGATCTGAGACCAAAGTAAAGACCGCCCATGCTATCCTTGCCCCCTGTCACAAGGGAGAAATCTAGATGAGCATGATAAAACGACGATTAACCGAAGTAGCAGTGGATTCGGTAACCGACTATCTCAAAGAGAAATTTGAGAAGCTAAAAGAGCTTGATCTCGACCACGACGGGCAGAAGGACGTGGACCAGCTTCTGGAAATTCTCGAAAACTGCGGACGCTTGAGCAAAACAGCCGTACAGTCTATGGACTTCCAAAAAATTGCGGCTGGACTCGATCAGGTTTTCAGTGGTCTTAACACTGTAGTTGCAGCCGTAGACAGAGATGCGCTGGGAGCGGCCTCAAATGAGCTCAGCAAAGCCCTGGTCAAACTTGGCGCGCTAACTCAACTTGGGGTTCGTGAATTCAGAGAAAAAGGGTCACTTACCGACTCTTAAGTTTTGCCTCGGTACAATGGCTTAGAGGAGAGCACTATGTCTTCTATTGGTAATCCGCCGATCTACTGAATGACAAGGGGTATTCTGCACGATAGGCGAAAGCGGGCAAGAGCCTTAAAGTAAGTCATAGGACTAAGTGCAAGAGCTGCAATGTTCCGCCTCAAGACGATACTCAGCAGAGTTTCGCCCCCTCAACAAGGAGTTCGTCATTATGCCGGCCTCGGAAACATGGAATCTTTTAATTCAAGCCGCCAGGGCTAGCGAGTCACGCAATCCGGTTTTTTCTGAAAACTGCTTGCGTAAAGCTTTGCGCTCCGCGGAGGAATGCCACGGAAAGGAAAGCGCGGAAGCCGGACTCTGTTTGCTGGAGCTGGCAGACTTCCTCGAGCGCATCGGTATGTTCAGCGAAGCAGAATCATTGAGCCAGCGTTACCAGAACATTCTCTGCAAGTATGCGCGCGAATTAGGATTAACAGGCAATAGCAGCCGTTTCACTCACTAATTTTGGACCGGAATCATCAAAGCGAAAGCCTGTTCTGAGAACCGACTTTCGCTTTTAATTTTCCAGCCTGCATTCAAGCTCGATTAAGAACTCTGAATTGACTCTTCACTGAACTTTTCACTTGTCAAAGTGCCGTTTGCCGCTTTCTTCAATATCTCGATTTTCTGCTCGGCATCTTTTAAAAATGTTTCGCAGTTAGAAGAGAGTTGCATGCCGCGATCGAAGAGCTTAAGCGCTTCTTCAAGCTTAACTTCGCCTTCGAGCGCCTGCACGACTTTTTCCAGCTCCATAAGAGTCGCTTCAAAATCCTGCCCTTTATCAACACTCATGTCTTTCTTCGCTCCATCATCGCTAATCGGCAAGCTCAACTGTGTTCCGGCTTCCTCCATACGAGAACGCCTGTTTTTTTCAGTCATTTTCGATTTCCTCCACTTTCAGCCGCAGCTTACCGCTGGACAGGCGTGCAACAAGTATTTCTCCTTTTTCGACATCTTTCACGTCCGAGACTACGCTTTCATCTGCTTTTTGCAAGATTGAAAAACCACGCTTCAGGACATTGAGAGCGCTCAAAGCCAGAAGCTTTTCATGTCCTCGTTCCTGACGATTGCGCAGCTTATGAATTTTCAAATCGATTGCAGAGAGCAAGCGGCTGCGATTGTTCTGCACTTGCATGGCAATCTTTTTCAGCCGCTCCGCATGCCGCAAAAGAGCATGACGCGGGTCCAGCCTTTGCAGAGCAACTCTTGTCCGGCTGACCCGCTGCTCCATAGAATGAAGAAGACGGCGATTTAAGCTGGACCAGCGCTCAAGCAGCTCCAAACGCCCCTTTGCCACGAGCTCGGCAGCAGCAGTCGGTGTTGGCGCTCTCAAATCAGCTACCAGATCGCAAATTGTAATATCGGTTTCATGGCCGACACCACTGATAATCGGAATACGCGAAGACACAAGCGCTCGCGCTACCACTTCCGTGTTGAAAGACCAGAGATCTTCGATGGAGCCGCCACCACGCGCCACAATAATTACATCAATGTCTTCGATAGACTGGAGATCTTGAATTGCAGCCGCAATTTCTTCGGCACTTCCTTCACCCTGCACGCGACAGGGTGAAATTAAAAGCTGAACTTTGGAATTGCGCCTCTTCAATGCCGTGATGATATCTTGCAAAGCCGCAGCATTTGGACTTGTAACCACACCGATTCGGCGTGGCAATAAAGGAATTGCACGCTTACGCTCAAGAGCCAGAAGACCCTCTTTCTCAAGTTTTTCCTTTAACTGCTCAAATGCCAGCTGCCAGTCGCCTATACCTACAGGCTGCAGGGTGCTTGCAACCATTTGATATGCGCCTCGCGGCGGCCAAACTGCAATTTTGCCGCGAGCAACTATTTGCAAACCGTCTTGCAATTCAAAACGAATATATTGCGCATAACCTTTAAAGCAAACACAGGGAAGAATTGCATCTTTATCCTTCAGTGAAAAATACCAGTGTCCATTCGACTGCTTGGCATTACTTACTTCACCTGAGACAGCAACATACTCGAAGTTTTCTTCCAGCTTGGATTGAATTTGGGCCGTCAATTCTGAAACAGTCAGAATCTTGGCTTTCTGGCCAGCTCTGGTGCGAAACAAAGTCACGATACTCCACCGACAGGCTAACTATTATCCCCTCTAAGACCTTAAACGGATAATGCTGCAAATAAGTTCAATAAAGGAATAATCCTCCGTCTTGATTTAATCTCCACAAAAGATGGAAGCAAAAAATATCCGACAGATGTCGAAAATGGAGACAAAAAGAAGCCGCACCGGTTTCCAAGCCCTCCTGACAAGCACGAGGGGATAGGCAAAAGAGATAAACAAGAGATCGATGCGATATCCGCAAACTTCGATGTCAAGCCGGTTTCGGGACTTTTTTGCCGGGAACAAAGAATGCAGGAAACGTCATTAGCTAATAGCTAAAAAATTGAATTTAAATTGACGGGACCAGTTGTCATGCCGTATATTAGTATGACATACAAAAGTTTGGTATCTACATTCTAAGGGGGCCGATTATGGACCGAACCTTGTTTACGCCTGCCATGATCGAAACGTTCCGAGCCTGCAAAAGAGCTTACGAACTTGCATATATCAAATCCGGCGAATCGGCGGCTTCAAAACTGAGCACCCTCTGCAAGCGCTTCCTTCTAAAAGCAATCGCTGAAGTAAATCGCGGCAAAATCAAATCTATCAGCGAATCACAGCGCTTCATCGGGCAGCACTGGAATTCCTTAAAAATAGACAACAACGCCCCCGAAGATCTTCAAACCAAAAGCATTCAAGCTTTTCGTTTTGCTTACCGAGCGCTCACCAGCTATGTAAGCAAGCCATACAGACCTAGCGGCAGCGAAATAGTGGCAGTCAATACAACCATGAGAGCCAGAGTGCCCCATGCCGGTGTTTATCTTGAAGATGTATTCGACATGATCCTCTGGCATCCGGAAGAAAAAATTCTGGAAATCGTCGACTACCATCTCAACCCTCTCAAGAATTTCGATGCAGCCTGGCCGGCACCGTCAATACTGATCAAACAGTTCCTCTGCGAAAAATTGAGAAGCAGACTTCCATTTGAGCTGATAAGACTGACTTTCATTCAAATTCAGTCTCAGGGCCAGCAGCTGCGTTCAATCGACCTCGACGAATCTGTTTATCGCCTGCACTGGCCGGAAATTTGCGAAAGCCTTAACGAGATGAAAAGTGCAAAAGAGTTTCCGCCGCACAGCGGAGAGCTTTGCAAGCGCTGCAATGCTCTATCTGCAAAAGCCGGTCACAGAGGCACTTTTACAGGCGAGTCACGAGACGACGTAGTTTATCGCAGTGCTTGATCCTCTTGAGTATCTCTTCCGAGATACTCATTTGCTCTGTAGCAAGAGCTCGATGTTATATAATTTGGCTCTATTCGACTCGCGCTCAGAGAGCCCATCTTATCAACGTCGGCACTTTGTCCGACCTTGCCAATGAGGCGAGTGAGCTTAAGCAATAGCTTCACGCAGACATTTCGTCGTGGCGCTCGAAACAACAAGCCCGCAAGGAGAGGCAAATGGACAAGAAAAAGGTACTGGAGCAATTGAATCTCAACCTCGAACATGAGATGGCAGCTATTGTTCGCTACTTGCATCACTCATTCATCGTCACAGGTCCGACACGCGGACCCCTGCTTTCCATGTTCAGAACTCAGGCTCAGGACTCGATGCAACATGCAATCCAACTGGGTGAAAAAATAGTAGCTCTGGGCGGTCATCCCTCGGTCAAAATCCAAGAAATCTATGAACCCGGCGAACAAACCATTGAAGAGATGCTCGAAGAAGATCTCGAAATGGAAAAACATCATCTGGAAATGTACGAAAAGCAACTGAGCCTTGTTCAGGACAACACAGCCCTCAAGCTCATGCTCGAACAAATTATCGTGGAAGAAACAGCCCACGTAGAACAGCTTGAAATGTACCTCGGACCAAGGCGCGCACTCAAGGTCTAGAGAAAAGCTAGAAGCTGAACAAGTGTCGAGATCAGCGTATCTCGGCACTTGTTCCACATAGATGAAAATGTCGAGAAAGAAAAAACTGGAAGGACAAGAATGAGCGCAGATGCCAAGCAGAGAAAAGCTGTCGATTTGATAATCCATAACATCGGCGAACTTGTAAGCTCGATCGCCTCCGACGAACCTCTGCACGGCGCCGAAATGTCAAATCTGGTCAGAGTCAAGAACGCCGCACTTGCTGTTAGCGACGGGAAATTTGTCCATTGCGGCGAAAGCGCAGAAGTTCTTGCAGAATGCGAACTGAAAGCAGGCGGCAAAAAAATTGATGCCGAAGGCCGCCTGGCATTACCCGGCTTTGTAGATCCACACACACATCTTGTTTTCGGCGGCAATCGCGCCAATGAATTTTTAATGCGCTGCCAGGGGCGCAGTTACCAGGAAATAGCCCGTGCCGGAGGCGGTATTGTCGCAAGCATGAGCGCCACCCGCAAATCGTCTCTTGACGATCTGCTTAACTCAGGACTAAAGCGATTGAGAAAAATGCTGGCTCACGGTACGACAAGCTGTGAAGTAAAAACAGGATACGGACTGAGCGCCGAGAGCGAATTGAATATGATGAAAGCGATCTTCGCTCTTAGATCAATGCAAGAAGTGGAAATTGTGCCGACTTTCATGCCGGCGCATGCATTTCCACCAGATAAAAGCCGCGAAGAATACATCGCCGAAATCAAGGAAAAGATGCTGCCGACTCTGGCTGAATTGAGCAAGAGCGAAGGTTTAGAGAAGAACGAAGTTTATCAAGACGTTTTTTGCGACGAAGGTTACTTCAGCCTCGAAGAAAGCAGAGACATATTACAAACCGGCATCGAACTGGGTTTTCGACCGAAAGTGCACGCAGACGAGTTTGTGAATCTGGGCGCCAGCTCACTGGCAGTTGAATTGAACGCCTCAAGCGCAGACCATTTGCTGAATATTTCAGAAGCTGAAATCGATCTGATGGCTGCTTCCGACACCGTAGCGGTTCTTTTGCCGGGCACCTCATTTTTCTTGAACCTGAAAGAACACGCAGCCGCAAGACAAATGATTGACGGCGGCGTTGCAGTTGCGCTGGGCAGCGACTTCAACCCGGGCTCCTGCCATATCTTTTCCATGCCTTTCATAATTGGGCTTTCTTGCCTGCATCTTAAAATGACCATTTCAGAAGCGCTATGTGCGGCAACCGTCAATGCAGCTTTTGCTCTCGGTCGAGGAAAAAGCATAGGTCAACTCAAAGCAGGCTATCAAGCCGACTTTCTTTTACTCGACCTGGAAAGCCTGGAAGAACTCCCCTACAACATGACCACGAATCCGGTCAACAAGGTTTTCAAAAAAGGCGTTCTCGTACACAAACAATAACTCTTTGTATATGCAAAAGAGATCCGCCGCTCCGCCTCTAAAGGCGGTATCAGATCTTCGTTGATCGGCCCTCTTCGACCCGGCACCATATACGGAGTTACAGCACCACATCTGGGGCGGCACCACCACCGATGCCGGAACAGTCCTCAAAGTTTTTATTTTTCCGACAAATCGCCTCTTCCCTATCCTTATCAGACATATCCGCATATGCGCTTGTTTGCAAGGCGAGATCCGACATTCCGCTAAATGATCTTCATTGCTCCAAAAAAATAATTTTCGATTTGCCGTTTACTATTCTTCGGCATTGGTTATAATCATCACGACGCCACCACTGGCGGAGACCCCCATATTCATCTCCCGCGGACTCCACTCATCTAATCCATGAGGATTTTCCTTCATGCCCGAAGCTAATCGCAAACAAAATCAAAAACCAGAATCCGATCTCGGAATGAGCGGCTTCGAAACCTTTTTCGAAAACCCGACAGCCGAGTCCGCCGGTCCGGAAGGCCAGGCAGCTGCCACTGCCGTCGGTGATTCTTATCTAAACGGTCAAATCGCCAAACTCATCGACAAAATGACCGAGCTTCTGACTTTCAATATCGACCAGCGTGTCGAAACAGCACGAATATCCAATCAGCTTATTGAAAACCAGAGACAGCTGGTTGCCACCCAGCAAATTTTGATCAGATTGATGGAACGATCTATTGAATTGACAAGACACATCACGGCGATCGAAGAAAAACTACCGGCTGTTTTTGAAATCCCGGCCATGGTTGAGCAGCTTCGCGAAAAAGTCGCTCAAATCGAAGCTGTTGAAATCGACTAAGTTTTTTTAATAGTCGCAATTTAGTCACTTCAGTTTCTAACGATTTCTGTTAATCCGTGGGAATCTTCCCATGGATTGAGCCCTTTCCTATTTACACCGTCCGATAGCTGGCTAATATGTAGGTAGTCGGTGCGCCATTCGCCCGCTACGGAGCTTATTTAATGAGTCAGAAAATCGGCAAAGTAATAGCTGCGCCTGGCGTTCAACACCAGCAAAGTCCTCTGAAGGACAACCCGCTCTTTAACTTACACATCAGCAAAGGGCAGGGAAACAAGTTCATTTCTCACTTGTTGGGCTTGGACCACGAACACCCCAGCGAGGCCGGCAATACTACAAAGAAAGCCGCACTGCCTCTACAGGGTGTGAAACTTTCAGATGCTCTGCAGGGCGTGAAGTTCACTCCGAATTTCATGTTTTTTCTGCTCTTTCTGGGATTCTTTCTCTGGTTGTTCGTAATTTACTGGATCCGGCATAACGAGCCGTTAAGTAATCAGGTTCTGGGAGCATCCAAAGAGAACCATCGAAGCGCTGCCGCAGACCGAAGGCTGGTCGCAGGCATCAAGAATGCATTTCCGGTACAAACTTCAGCAACAACCGGCGAAATTTATGTACCGAACTCTGCTCCGGCAGTACAGCAAGCAAATGCAGCAGCTCAACTCAATTCAAATTTAGCTACAAGTCCGCTGAACAACCAGAGCCAGCTGTCCGCAACAGGCAGCCATCCCGCCGCATTTTACGCCCCCGCAGGCGGCCCCACTCCACTCGTATTTCCAGCACCAGCCACAGGCGGCGGAGCGACTGCGTTCGGGGCGCCGGCTTACGCGCCGATGGCGCCTCCGGCTCCGGCGATGCCGATCGCGACGCCGCCCGTGGTCATCGGACAGGGTAACTACCTGGTTGGCGTTCAAAGCAATTCCGGCACCAGAGTGAAAACGATCGTCAGCCGCTAATTCGAGTCCTTTCAAATAGCCCGATTAGGTTAAGGAGTTTTGCGCCTGATTAGCCGAGATTGTCGACACAAAATGTCAGCTTTGAAACAAAAGAATTCGCCTCAAAGCCCAAGGCTAGACAAGTTCGAGAATTGGGACGGTCGACGTCAAAGTGCAACGGATGTCTAAGGCTTTCTTAGAGCATATAAAGTCGAGCGCGGTCCGGGTTAGAATTGTCGCTGGCGTGCGCCTGTAATTTGGACCGGAAACTAAGAGTAAACAAATGGACGTATACGATATTACAATCATTGGAGCCGGTCCGACCGGACTGTTCGGCAGCTTCTATGCGGGTCTTCGCGGACTCAAAACTAAAGTAGTCGACGTACTGGCAGAGATGGGAGGTCAGCTGACAGCGCTCTACCCGGAAAAGTATGTTTACGACGTAGCAGGACATCCGAAGATTCTCGCTAAGGATCTGGCTAAAAACCTGGCTACCCAGGCTCAACTCTTCAAACAATCTATTTGTCTTGGTGAGAAAGTCTCAGGGAT
>JAIEPM010000296.1 GCA_019748395.1 Candidatus Obscuribacterales bacterium | reverse complement strand
ATAGCTGTTCTATCGACAATCAGGCTGGTCTAATTCGATTGAGGAAGGATGGCAGTCGCTCGACTCTGCCGCTGGATGCAATTGTTGTTCCTTTCAGGGAGTCCGGCGATAAGCTGATTGTGGATGCGGAGTTGAATGGTCGCCGCACCGATATGTGCTTCGATACCGGCGCTTTTGGTGTTTGTATAAGCAAAGAGCAGTGCCGAAAAATCGGTATCAAGATCCCCGAGACTGCCTCTGTTTCCACTAAGGGGCCAAACGGCAGATTAGTGGACGGCTGGGAGATTACTGCCGATGTTTTTCTTGGTCCGATAAAAAAGCGAGACTGTCCCGTCCGAGTTATCGATTCGGAGATGAGTTATCCGCTTCTGGGGCAGAATTTTTTTGCAGATCGGGTCTTCAGCATCGACCGTGTCGGCAAGGAAATCCGTTTTGCGCGTTGACTGAGCCTTTATGGCGTATTTCCCGGACCATAAAATCCATCACTGTATTAATGTTCAGGTTTAATGTCGAGGATTAAAGCAGGGCGTCTATAAGCATAAGGCTATCAACGATTTGGACTGTCGGATTCGCTCTTACTGGGGACAGCAGAGACAGGATTGACATGCCGCAGCGACAAGAATTTGATAAATCAATTGACGAACTGGAGCAAGCCGCGAATAGCGCTTTGTTGAGTGAGAGACTCAGGGGGTTCGAGCAAAAGACACCGGACATTTTAGGACTCAGTCTGGAAATTAATGAGAGAGGACTTTTCCCGAAACTGGCAAAGTCTTATGCAGAAGAGAATTTCAGCGCGCTTGATCGCAACGGCGACAAGTATTTGAGCAAGTTGGAGTTGGAAGATTGCTTGAATAGCGAGTTGCTTTCCCGCAAGATGAGCGGTTTGGAAAAGCAGCTTGTTCGCTACATGATTGCAAATTACGACTCTTATTGCAAAGCAAGCAACGATCAATGGTTGGGAGAAAAGAAGATAAGTTTGAAGGACCTGAGTGCATTTGAAGCTCAGGATAAGTCTGCGCGCAAGACTGCAGAAATGGCGAAATCTTTGCAGTTTTCCATGGAATCATCAGGTTTGTTTCAAAAGCTGGATGCTGATAAGAGCGGTAAGATCTCGGAAAAAGAATTGAAGGTGGCCGCCGCTAAAACCGGATACAGCGATGAAGAAAAAAAGTTGATTGCCTTCATGCTGGAAAAACGCAAAGATATCGCTGCCGCCTCAAAAGACGAATGGGGCTGGCAATCGAGCATCACGAAAGCGGATTTGAAAAGTTTTGCCGAACAAAACAAATTGCCGGATTTAGCAACTGCGCTCATAAATGCGGCAAAAACTGGAAAGAGTGATGATGCTGCTCCTGTTCTTGATGCAAACAAAGCCCTTCCTGATCTGATCTTGGAATTTGGAAAAAAGTATTTCAAAGTCCTGGATGCCGATGGCAATGGCTATATCACCAAAACTGAGCTGCAAGCGCTGCTCGATTCGCGCAAATGGTCGTCCGGCTTAAGTCAAAAAGAGAAAGAAATTATTGCCGAGATGATTAAGTCCGGTGAAAAAATTCAGCGTTCTTTCAGAGATGAATACTGGTACAAGGATCGCAGCGGTATAAGCTTGAAGGATCTGGAAGCCTACGCTAAATTCGAGGCGGAGAACCGAAAAGATATTCCAACAACGCCTGGCGATCATCAATGCAGCCTCACCATCGGCGGTGTTAAGCGCGAATTTAACGTGCATATTCCGCCATCTTACGATGGGCAAAAAGCTATGCCTGTGCTTTATTTCTACCATTATCTTTTCGGTACTCCCGAGAAGATGGCTGAATATTCGAGCATGAATAAAATAGCTGATCGAGACGGCTTTATTGTTGTTTATCCGAAAGCCGAAGGTGTCGTTGGCGGGCGCTTGAGAAACTGGAACTGGAACAATAAGGACAGTGACAGAATTGACGATATAGCCTTTTCCAGGCGCTTAATGGATCTGACTCAAGAAAAATTGAAGATTGATCAAAATCGAGTCTACCTCGCTGGTTATTCCAATGGCGGCATGATGGCGCATGAAATTGCATCAAAAATGCCTGAGCGAATTACGGCTCTGGCGGTCGTAAATGGTTTCACCACTGGGCATGAAGCTCCTGTAAGCAAAGCCATTCCAGCTATGCTCATTCATGGAACAGGCGACCGAATTGTTCCTTACGACGGGAGAAGCTGGTGGAAGGTTATCGGCTTGCCTGAATTAAAACCGCATGCGCACGCAAGCAGTCTCTGGAAAGAAGCAAATGGCGTTTCCGGGTCCAGGCTTGATGCAATTGCGCCCGGTGTTACTCGTGAGACTTTCGTAAGTCCCAAAACAGGCAAGGAAATGGTTCAAATAACAATGAACGGTTATGGGCACGGCTGGCCGGGTCGCTCCGACAGTCTCGACGCCAACCCCTGCACTAAATTCTGTGCCAGTGAAATGATCTGGGGCTTTTTGTCAAAACAAAAAGGACATTAGGTTTTTCAGTGCTGAAAATTTCGGCACCGGCTTCTTTTGTGGCAGGGCTTGGTATTTTGCAGCAGGAAGGGCATAACCTGAAGCATGAAGCTTGAAGGGAGACCTCTGAAATTTGCGTTGGCCCAGTCCCCAGGATTATCGAGAAGCAATTCAGAGTCCAAGCTCGCTGGCTGACGAAGAGCTGCGCAGCTTCGAGCTGGAGCTGGATAGTTTGCAGCTGCCTCGTGTACAAACAGGTCAATATGCGGCTGTTTTTAAGCTTGATTCACCCGGCAAATCCTATGCTTTGCGTTGTTTCTTGCATGATTTCTCAGATAGAACGGAGCGCTACAGGGCAATATCGGATTTTATACTCAAAGATGATCTTGAATACACTGTTGATTTTCATTTGATAGAAAGAGGCATTAAGGTCGGCTCGGAGTGGTTTCCGATTCTGAAAATGGAATATGTGGAAGGTGAAACGCTTGGACACTATGTGCGAAGAGTTTGGGACAATTCAGAGAAGCTGAAGGAGCTGCTTGCCGCTTTTGAGCTGATGATGCGGGAGCTCAAGTCTAATGGTATCGCCCATGGTGATTTGCAGCATGATAATATAATTGTGAAAGCTGATGGCAGTTTGCGTCTTATCGATTATGACGGCATGTTCGTTCCCGCATTAGCCGGCAAGCGTAGTAACGAACTGGGACATAGAAATTATCAGCACCCCGCTCGCAGTGATAATCACTTCGGCCCTTACCTGGACAACTTTTCGGCCTGGCTTATTCGTGGAGCTCTTCTGGCGCTTGCGGAGACCCCGTCGCTTGGGGAATTGCTTAAGCAGAAGGAGGAGTGTCTGTTTCTATGCCGGGAAGACTTCCTTTTGCCGAACACTTCGAAAGTATTTTTCGATTTGGAAGAAAACAACGAGCACTCGAGGAGGTTTTCACGACAAATACGCAGTCTCCTTCTAGAAAGCCCGGAGTCATTGCCTTTTATAGACCAGTCATTGAAACCGGCGAGACTTTCTAAAGTAGAGCCGGCAAAACTCCCTGTCAGAGTGGCTGCTTCGTCAGGTCTGCCGAATTTTGTTGGAGAGTGGCGAGATTCGCCTTTAGAAAGCAGTTCAGCTTCGACTGCGCTAAGTTTGAAAATTCCGAAAAACTACGCTGGGAGCCCTGTATTGAGAGCTTTTCCGAACAAAATTATCGCAAGTGGAGATTCGCGCAAGCCGACGGGATACAAAGCCATGCTTTTAACCAAACTGAGAGAAACTTTGTCGGCAAAGGAGCCTGTAGTCTGGACCGGAGGACTGAGCCCTCTCAAAGTCACTACCGGCCAGCAAAGTTATGTTGGTCCTCAGTTATCGAGATCAATAGCTCTGGGTATCGTTTTTTTGTGCGCGATGCCGCTCGTGCTTTCTCATCTTGAATATTTCGCGTCTGTAGCAGGGCTGCTGCTGGCTGTTCTCGCTTTGTATATTGCCAACTCTCAAAATGGCTCGGCTGTTTTGTATGCACTGACTGAACAGGCTCTATATGTTTGTATCGATGGACCGCGCTGTAAAGGCTATTACGATAAGGTCCGGGAATATTCTTACTGGGACATTTCTGCTGTTCAAATTCCGCTGCAATCAATAGTTCTGGCTAAATTCCCTCATCAGGGAGAGCTTTCTCTTCCGGATACTAGCTGGGAGCTGCTGCGGTCCTTGAATCGAAGTGAGTCTATGCAGGAGAGAGTCGAGCTGATTGTCAATTGTCAAAACGATAAGGGAGAAATGGTGCAGTCTTCATTCTGGCTGCACGGATTTCTGGAGGGCGATAGAGATAGTCTGAGAACACATCTTCGCAGTCTCGGTATACAGTGCGAATAATCATAGTTGACTCTTTCGAAGTGTTTTTTTTGCTCAAGTCTTGCAAAGCCAGTTTTGGAGTCCCGATTCAACGGTCTGAGTTTGAGTCGGCGCGTAGGGGAAATTTCCCCGAATCGCGACAAAAAAGACATATTTGAGCCGAGCTTTTTGCTTTTACCTATTCCAATTATTTTCCACTTGTTTCGATTTGCATTTCGTCCTCTGCCTGGAGGGTCCTGAAAGTATTATGGGAGAAGCTTTTGCGGTAGGAGCGGTCGCGTTTTTTCAAGGATATTTGAAGGCGTATAAATTACATACTCAATGGCGGTGCTGCAAATTAGGCTTGAAGCAATCCCCTTTGAAGGTTTGTGTTATGGCAGAATTTTTCAATAGTTTTCTGGAATCGGATAAAGGATCTTCAGCCAGTGCTTTGGAGCTGGTCGATAAGGAATCAAATGAAAAGCTTTCGACGGAGTCTTTTGATGCTTCAAGAGTCTCATCCGGAGCGTTAAATGCAAATCGAATGCTGCCTGATGCGGCCGGCATATTAGATCTTGGGCACTTCTCCTCGCCTGATAAGCTAACTCTCAACCGAAATCTCAAAACTGAAAACGCTCCTGTGGCTGGGCTGAGCCGGATTCTTACTGAATACACTTCTTCGGCTTTCGATTATGCTCGGGAAAATCCTTTAAAAACAGCAGCGGCTGTATTTGCTACTGCTGGTGCTATTGCATTGCTTTCCAGAGGGAGAACGAGTGCTCGGCTTGTTCCGCTCGCAGACGATGCACTGGTTTTGCAAGCTACAGCTGCTTCCGGTCGAGTGGAAGCACTTGCGATCAAAGACGCCGGACTTGCCTTGAGTCCTGGCGTAAATGCTGAACGAAGTCTGGCTAATGGCGGATTTCTCAGGGATTACCGAAACATGCCGATTCCAGACCTTAAGCGTGCCGACATAGCGGCTGAGGCTCTTCTGAGCGAGACTTCTCTGCAAGCGGCTTTTGATGCTGCCGGGCAGCGTTATACGGAAAGTCTAAGCAAGCTCTATAAATTGCCTCGTGTTGCCCAGATTTCACCTGGCCAATCGCTGGAGTCCATTGCCCTGCAGAACTGGACAGCGCGCGCGGAAATTTCAGGCGAGATGTTTACACAAAAAGTACTAAATGCCGAAATTATAAGCCTGAGTGAATTGAATCCACAATTGGCTGAAACGGCGGCTGCCGGTATGGCCTTGCCGGAAGGTGCTCAAGTCCGCCTTTATGATCTGGAGAGATTGCACAATCTGGGCTACGAAATGCGTTTCGGGCATGTACCTCAGCTTGGCGAAATAATTGGACTATCGAAGGCAGCGCAAAACCGTTGTGTGGCGCTTCAAATGGCGGATCCTGCAAAGCCAAGAATTGGCGAAGTTTTCAAAGCGCAGGGCTTGGCCACTGAAGCCGTACTGGAAAAAGGGTTTCAGCGGCAGAAGGCTTTGCGAACCAGGCTTGAAGCGCTACATGAAAAGTTCGTTTCTGACTCTTCCTCTCTTTGAGCTTGTCGTCATGGATTCAACACTAGAATTTGGAGAGTGGTAAAATGAGGCATTTGAGCCAGGAAAAGAAGAAAAGGAATTTTGAGAATCGGGTTTATCGGTTATCCATCCTCACGATTGAGTGGCTCAGGTACTGAGTTCTCGATAGTTGAGAGCTTTCGGGCCCTCGGGCATGAAGTTGTGGAGCTAACACCCAAGAGAAAATTTTTCACTAGAGTTAGGCTTTTTCTGAAAAGAGAGTTTTACGATTTGTGGGGACGCGGCTCTTACTGGACCAGCAAAGATCCTGGCTTGCTCAAGGAAACAGCAAGGTCTGTTGAAAAGCAAGTAGTGAATTTGGATCTTGATTGCATTGTCAGTTATTTGATTCCATATGTCGCGGACCTAGATCTCTCAATTCCGGTGATCCTGTGGCCTGATATATGTTTTCAGAGTCTGAGTCGTACGTACAGCAAATATTCAAATCTCAGTGTTGCCTGCCGAAGCGATGCGATCAAAGCCGACCAGGCCGCCTTTGAAGTTGCGGCCAAGATTATTTTTCCCAGTAGTTGGGCTGCCTCGGAGGCAGCCCAATATCACCCTGTCATCAAGGAAAAAGTTGAGATTGTTCCATATGGACCCAATTTGAATCGAGTCCCTGATGCTTCTTCTGTTTTTTCTAGAATCGAAGATCGAGATTTAGTTACGCTCAATCTGCTTTTTGTCGGTGTTGAAGTCGAGCGAAAGGGCTTGGATTTGGCGGTGGAGCTTGCCAGGAAGCTAAACTTGAGTGGTATCCCTTGCAAATTGGGAATTCTCGGATTGGATAAACATCAATTCAATGACGAGTTCATAGTTAATTATGGTTTTTTGAACAAACAGGAGCATGAAGCTAAAATTGCTGAGATATACATGAATGCCGATATTCTTGTTATGCCATCAAGAGCAGAAGCTTATGGACTGGTGGTAGACGAAGCTGCTGCTTTTGGCTTGCCGTCAATTGTTTCAAGGGTTGGCGGCTTGGCCGAGCGCGTGGTCAACGGTAAGTTTGGCTGGGCGTTCTCTCTGGAGACTTTTGTGGAGGATGCATTCATCTGTATAAAGCAGCTCCTTCTTGAGCCATCGGTCTATCGGGCAGCCTCTCGGTCCGCTCGAGAGCGCTTTGATAATGAAATGTCATGGGAGACTTCGGCTCGTAAGGTCCTTCGTCTAATCGAAAAGACCAGGGCAAACTGGCGGGACTGATTTTTCTGCCATTGAAGTATCTGGGGAATAGGGGAGCCATCGTTGACTGGAAGTATCGTTGTTACATTATTCGAAAAGCACTATCAGGCTGGGGTGGCGGCTCTCGTAAACTCCCTATATCTGGCTGGTTTTAGAGGTGAAGTCTGGGCCGGATTTCGTGGTGACTTGCCGGACTGGGCCAAGTCCGCTGTGCAAGAGAGTGTTTCTACTTTTGTTTTCAAAGCAGCAGAGGGGCTCAATCTGAGATTCATCAAGCTCGAGACTGAGCAGCCCTTATACTATTACAAAGCTAGATTCTTCTATGATGTTTTACGGCAGAATCAAGAATTTGAAAGGCTGTTTTATTTTGACCCTGATATTGTAGTTACAGAAAGGTGGCAGATGTTTGAGGATTGGATTAAGCCAGGATTGGCTCTCAGCCTTGATTATCTGTATGCGCTTGAAAGTACCAATCCCAAACGGAATGTCTGGATTGATTTCTGCAAAAGCAGAAATATTGAAATACTGCATAATTTTGATGTGTATCTGAATTCCGGATTCATTGGTATAGATGTGCGATATGCCGAATTCTTGAAGCAATGGGAACGGCTAAATCTGGAAATAGTTGCTCACATTGGTTCGACTGGCTTGAAGCATGGAAACTTGAACGACGCTTTTCATATGCCGGATCAGGATGCTCTCAATATTGCCCTTATGACTACTGATGTTCCGTATTCTTTTGCTGATGCTATGGGTTTTAGAGCGCCACATCAGAGTAATTATATGTATCATGCGATGGGCCGAAGAAAGCCGTGGCAAAGCAATAAAATTCTAGCGACTCTTAGAAATGAAGTGCCTATATCAATATCTGCAGAACGTGCTTTCTTTAGATTTTGCAGGGAGCCTATTTCGATCTATTCTCCGTTAGCATATGAATTGATGCAGCTGGATCGAAAAATTTCAGTTTTGCTTGATCGTCTTTTCAGGGGCAAGCGACCCTAGGTTTGTAATCAGGTTTTGAGTCCGTACCACCAGAGGCTCTCTCGCTGACGTTTATTTAGCGAGTTCTCGATAAGGTCGAAGGCTTTTCTGGAAAAATCATTCTTTCGATCAGACGGCATTAAATTGTCCCTTGATGTATAGGTGAACCAGGCCGAATATCTGGTCGTGTCTGGACAATCCGGTGTGCGGGCGTGGTGCCAGAGTCGATTCAACGGTGAAATAATAACGGTGCCTTTGGGTCCGTATACAGGGACCCACTTTGATTTTGGCACTTGCTCTTCAATTTCCTTAGCATAGAAGAAGCCTCTTGAAACCTTTGAACGCGGAGGCAATAAATTCTCCGGAACGTACTCCAGTGCCGGGGTGTTTTCATCCACATCGCTCAAGTATACGCAAACTTTCAGTGCTCTTCGCCAGGCAACATCCAGGATGTCGACGTGAAATTTTCTATTGCCGACATCGGCGCCCTGATTAAGATCTCTTCGGTAGTCGACTGCTATTAAGCAGGCCGGCTCCCCTAAATAGCATTCAGTCAAATCAAGTAACTGATTACTCAAAGCCCAGAGAATGAAGTTTGGTCCTTTGACTGAAATTGTTTCGTAAGGTACGTGATAACTATAGATATCTTCGGCAAAATAGCCGCCCAGATCGAGCGAAGGTTCATTTCTTACTTCAGCCTTCAGTTTTTCAACATCTGCCCAAAAAGCTTCTGTCTCCGGCAACTGCAAGTCTTGTATGCGGCAAACGTGAATTGCGTCCCTTTCCAGATTTGCAAGAATTTTTGCATAGTCATCGGATAATTTTGGAAGAAATGGTTTGCGCAGGGCACGTCTGAGTGGGTATGCCACGCGGTCTATTCGTCGCCTCCAGCCAAGTGGGCTTGATATTCTTTTGATGATATTTGCTGCCATCAGAACCGAGTCCCCTGAGTTTGCAGAAGCTGCCGTGACCCCTATTGTACGCAGTCTTTTGCTGCCTGACAAACCGGGGCAATTTGGGCATCCGGTTAATCTCTCCAAGCAAAAAAGAGGGCGACATATGGAGCCGCCCTCTTCAATATTGAGTTAGTTCAACTATTCGCCGAGATTTACCCAGACACTCTTGATGTTGGTGTAGAGCTCGATCGAGTGTTTGCCCAGTTCGCGACCGTAGCCGCTCATCTTGTAGCCGCCGAAAGGCATTTGCGGGTCGAACATGTTGTAGCAGTTAACCCATACGGTTCCGGCTTTTATGTGCGATGCAAACTTGTGTGCTTTCTTGATGTCGCGGGTCCAGACTGCGCCTGAAAGTCCGTACTGAACTTTGTTGGCTTCTTCGGCAACCTGTTCCATTGATTTGAACGGAATTACGGAAAGTACCGGTCCGAAGATTTCTTCCTGTGCAATCTTCATGGTGTTGGTTACGCCGTCGAAGATTGTCGGTTTGACGAAGTAGCCTTTGGCATTGTCGCCGTCTTTGTAGCCTTCGCCGCCGCAGACGAGTTTGGCGCCTTCTTTCTTGCCGGTTTCGCAGTAGCTGAGGATACGTTCCATTTGCTCTCTGGAAACCTGCGGTCCGATCTGTGTATTCTCGTCAAGACCGTTGCCTTGCTTCATCTTGCTTACGCGTTCGATGAGCTTGCTCAAGAATTCATCGTGGATTTTTTCATCTAGGAAGAGGCGGCTGCCTGCGCAGCAAACCTGACCCTGGTTGAAGAATATGCCCATGATTGCGCCCTTGACGGCAGCATCGATGTCGGCGTCTGCAAACACGATATTTGGTGCTTTACCGCCGAGTTCGAGTGAAACACGCTTCAAATTGCCGAGCGACGCTTCGACAATTTTCTTGCCGGTTTTGTCTTCGCCTGTGAAAGCAACTTTATCGATGTCCATGTGTTCTGAGATAGCAGAACCGGCAGCGTTTGGTCCAAAACCGGTGATGATGTTGAGAACGCCTTCCGGGAATCCGACTTCGCAAGCCAGTTCGCCGATTCTCAGTGCTGTCAGAGGTGTTTGTTCTGCCGGTTTGAGAACGACTGCGTTGCCGCATGCCAGAGCAGGACCGAGCTTCCAGGCAGCCATGAGCATCGGGAAGTTCCAGGGGATGATCTGTCCGACCACGCCCACGGGCTCGCGCAGGGTGTAAGTGAAGAAATCGTTGTTGACGTTGGTGGTTTCGCCTTCGAGCTTGGTTACCCAACCTGCGTAATAGCGGAAAGTTTCAACGGTCTGAACTACGTCTACCCAGCGTGATTCTTTGATTGGTTTGCCGTTGTCGAGGGTTTCCAGTTGGGCAAATTCATCTGCATGCTTTTCGATTTCGTCAGCCAGCTTATAGAGGAGTCTGGCGCGCTGCGCAGCAGCCATCTTGCGCCAGGGACCTTCTTCGACCGCTTTTCGGGCAGCCTTGACAGCTTTGTCTACGTCTGCCTTGCTGCCTTCGGCAACTCTGGCAAGAACCTGCTCGGTGGCCGGGTTTGTGGTTTCAAAAGTCTTTCCGGACTCTGCAGCCACCCACTTGCCATCGATCAAAAGCTTCTTTTCGGTCTTCAACCACTCTTCGCAAAGCAGTTTCTTTTCTTGTACTACAGCCACTATTAAACCCTCCGGCTATCTTGGAAATACTTAGCCTAGATTCAGGAGACCGGCTCCTGATGCGATATCCGAAATAGCCTATCATGACAATATGAAATGTATATCTTCGCTAAGCTTTATTTAGGTTTCCCGCCACGGCGGTGTTTGCGAGTCGGGGCGCTATCGTTTATCCTTAAAGCTATGGGGAAACACAGTCTCACGATTTTTGCGGCCTTGACTCTTGGCGGATTCATATCTGCCGGACAGCCTCTTTCTGCCGCCACAAAGCCGACCTATGCCAGCAAGATGCAAATGGGTCAATTGCTATATTTCAACGGCAACGTCGACCAGGCGATTAGAGCTTTCAAATATGCCGCACAGTTGAAACCGGATGCATTTGACCCTCATTTGAATCTGGTCAATATCTATGTTCAAAAGCAGGACTTTCAAGCTGCTGTGGAAGAATGCCGGGAAGGCTTGAAGCTGAAGCCCAATCATCGTGACCTTCATTTGATTTTGGGTAACCTGCTGCGCAATATGGCCGGTTCTTCCAAAGATGCGGACGAGCAATAGAAATTACTGGAAGAAGCTAAAACAGAGCTTGAGCAGGCTGCAGAACTTGGTGCCAATAAAGCTCTTGTGCACAACACGCTTTCTGTAATTCATGTGCAGCGAGGCGAGTTTGATAAGGCCATGGAGCATGTCGATGCCGCTATTGCAGAGAAAGACAAAATGCCGGATGCGCATTTGATTAAAGGTGTTCTGCATTATAAGAAGGGTGAGAAAGATCTCGCTATGAAAGAGCTTGATGTCGCGATCAAGCAAAAAGAGAAGAACGCGGAAGCCAGAAACACTAAAGCTGATATTCTATTTTCGTCCGGAAAAGTAGACGAGGCTCTTGCAGAATACAAGAATGCTCTTAAGGATGATCCTAAATATCATCAGGCACTGATTGGAATTTCCAATATTTTGATTCAACGACAACAGTGGCAGGAAGCGCTTGATCAATTGCATTTAGCCCAAGAACTCAAGCCGGAAGACGCTAACACAATTTATTCAATCGCAATTTGCCTTGAAAAGCTGGGTAAGCCGGAGATGGCGATTCCCAAGTTCAACGAAGGGATTCTTGTTGATTCAAATGTGCAGACTCGCATGCAAATTCAGCAGCATGTTCGCGAGTTGCAGCAAAGACAATTCTTGAACGTTCCTGGTTTGATTAACCCTGTCTCGGGTGATCTTGTTGGTCCGGGCTCGGCTTCTCAGGTTCCGGGCTCCGGTTTGTTTGGCGCGGGCTCATCTTTCTTTTCCGCGCCTTTTAAGGACTTGATCAAGATCAAAGCACCGGGTGAAAAAGAAGACAAGAAAGCCGAGAAATCAGGCGATAAGAAAACTGAAAAATCAGGCGACAAATAGTCTGAGATTTAGCCTCAAAGAGATGCTCCTATGAAATTGCATCGGTATGTAGCACCACTCAGGCAATGCGATTATCTGCCCGAGCAGAAATCGCGTATGGTTTATGCCGAAGTAGGGGAATTAAGCCCGCAAGAGTATCTTGACCTGATAAATCAGCGCTGGCGTCGCTTCGGGTACTGGCTTTTTCGCCCTGAATGTCCTAGTTGCAATGCCTGCCAACCAATACGCGTACCGGTTCAAGACTTTAAACCAAACCGCGCGCAAAGACGTTTGTTCAAATCAAACTCTTCCTCAATTCGTCTTATTATTTCTCCGCCGAAAATTGACGATGCCAGAATCAATCTTTATGTAGCGCACCATAAGCACCACGCTGAAACAAGAGCCTGGAGACAGAGTTCGGATGACTCTGCTCTGAGCAGCATCATGAGCTTTACCGTCAGTCCATTGCCTGTTCAAGAATGGGCTTATTATCTTGGTGATCAGCTTGTGGCAATTGCTTATGTCGATCAACTACCTGATGGTTTTTCCGGGATTTACTTTTACCATTCTCCAGAACACCGCCATCTTTCCCTGGGTAACTGGATTTGTTTGACGATGATTGAGAAAGCCCAAGAGCTTGGCTATCCTTACATTTATTTTGGCTATTACATCAAAGGCAATATTTCAATGGAATATAAGGCTGCATTCAAGCCCAATCAAATTCTTGATTCTGAAGGGCAGTGGCAGCTTTTCAAAGAATGAAGAAAGAAACATAACAGTGAGATTTCGCTCTGGGGCTGTTTCTGGCGAAATCTCACTGTTGTCGACTGAGCAGAGGGAGTGCTCAGGCTGTCTTAAGACTAGTTCGTCTTTTTGTAAGGCGTTTTGTCGAGCGGCATTTCCGGATATTTTAAATAAGGTTTGGGAATGCTGTTCGGAAGCTCGTTATCGAAGATTGGCTTGCCATCGACTGGTTTGATGTCCTCAATTGGAACTTTCTTGTTCCTGTTAGCAAAGAGTCCAAGCGTTTCTTCCGGATCTTGCGCCTGTGGTCGGGCACCGAACTTGTAAGATTGATAGCTGGCGGAATGCCTGCCGTCGCTACCGATTGTAACTTCAGATGAGCTCCTTGGTTTTATCGGATCGTCTTCCTTGCTCAAGCGCAGGCGAATAAATTCTTTGCCGTTATTGTCTTTGCCCTGTTCCCAAGAAACACGATTGGTATTCCATTTGCCGTCTTCCATTTCGGCTTTGAATGCTCTCAGTACCCGGTCAATTGAGCCTGGATTCTCTGCAAGTGTGTTGAGCATGTCCTGCACTTGCTCGACGCTGCCTGCGTTCACTGCATTTCGCATGTTGTTCAGCAAAAGGTTCTCGGTTCGATTTAACGGGATTTCCTTTGCTTCCAAAATAGGCAGTTTTGGGTTGATTTCATCAATGATTTCCAGTCGTCCAAGCTCTTTGTCCGGGTTTATGGTATTTTGCTTATCGCCTGGTCTGTATCCGCCTTTAAACAATTCAATGGGATTCAGATTGCCGTCTCCTTCCTTTTCCTCTGGTTTCGGAAAGTCAATCTCGTCGACAGTTTGTTTTTTGTCAAATTCATCGCTCATATTTCGTGGTCCTGTTTGATTGCACTGCTTCTCTCCTGCCGAATTCAGAGTAATTTCTGAACCTAACCAAACTTTGACGAAGGGGCTGTGTAATTATGCAGACTTTTGATAGGTAATATACAGAGAAGCACAGAGCTGGGCTCTGTGCTTCTCGATTAGATTCTTGATTTAGACCTAGATTAGGCGAATTTTGGTCTTAGTTCCGGTGGTGGTTCTTGCTGCCCTTCGCCGAGATCAAGAACACTGCCGGAATCCGAATTCGATTCGCCGGACGGCGGGCTTGGTGTCGTATCTGGTGGCGGTGTATCGTCGGGCGATTCCCAGCCTTTTTCCAGATTTATCTTTTTGACGATTGCCGCAAATTCTTGCCCGTCGAGAGTTTCTTTGTCGAGCAGAACTTTGACGATGGCGTCCATGTGTTCGCGGTATTTCAGGAGCAGTTGCTTGACGTTTTCATACTGTTCAGTGATGATGCGCTTCACTTCTTCATCGATTACTTCAGCTACACGTTCGCCGTAGTCGCGTTCGTGACCGAAATCACGACCGAGGAAGATATGCTCGTTGCGTTTGCCGAAAGTCATCGGACCGAGTCTTTCGCTCATGCCGAATTCAGTGACCATGCGACGCGCTAGTTTCGTTGCTTTTTCGAGGTCGTTCTGGGCACCGGTTGTGACTTTGTCTTCACCGTAGATGATCTCTTCAGCGAGGCGTCCGCCCAGGCACACGCCTATGGTGTCAATCAGCTGTGCTTTGGTTGTGCTCAGTGAATCTTCTTCTGGGAGGTACATGGTCATGCCGAGCGCGAACCCGCGTGGAATGATCGTGACTTTGTGCAGCGGATGAGCGTTTTCCAGAAGGTGACACATTAACGCGTGCCCGACTTCGTGATAAGCAGTCATCTGCTTTTCTTTTTCCGGCATGATTCGGCTGCGCTTCTCGGGACCTGCAATGACTTTGTCGATTGCGACTTCGAGATCTACCATTTCGATTTCGCGCTTATCTGCGCGGGCTGCGATCAGAGCTGCTTCGTTAAGCAGATTGGATAAGTCTGCGCCGGTGAAGCCCGGTGTGCGACGAGCCAATGTTTTTAACTCAACGTTTTTGGAAAGCGGTTTGCCGCGACCGTGAACTTTGAGGATTTGCTCTCGGCCCAGTACATCGGGTGGATCAAGGACGACCTGACGGTCGAAGCGGCCCGGACGCAAGAGAGCGGAGTCAAGGATGTCCGGACGGTTGGTGGCTGCAACGACAATGATGCCGGTGGTGCCTTCAAAACCATCCATTTCAACAAGGAGTTGGTTCAGCGTTTGTTCCCGCTCGTCGTGTCCGCCGCCCAGTCCGGCGCCGCGCTGACGGCCGACTGCGTCGATTTCATCCACGAATACGATACACGGAGCATGCTTTTTGGCCTGATCGAAAAGATCTCGAACTCGAGATGCGCCGACGCCGACAAACATTTCAACGAAGTCGGAACCGGAAATACTGAAGAAGGGTACACCCGCTTCGCCTGCGACTGCTTTAGCCATCAGGGTTTTGCCTGTGCCCGGCGCGCCGACGAGCAGCACTCCTCTTGGAATTCGAGCGCCGAGGGCCTGAAATTTTTCCGGGTTTTTCAAGAAGTCGACGATTTCCTGCAACTCTTGCTTAGCTTCGTCGATGCCTGCAACGTCCTGGAAAGTTACTTTTACTTTGTTGTCAAGCATTAGCTTGGCCCGGCTGCGTCCGAAGCTCAGTGCTTGATTGCCGCCTGATTGCGCGCTGCGAAACATAAAGAGGAAGCCGACCAGCAAAAGAATCGGCAAGAAGAAGGAGCTGAGCATGCCAAACCAGAAGCTGCTCTTGTCCTGATCATGAGTGTCGACCGGAACGCCTGCTTCATTAGCCAGCTCAAAAAACTTTTCTTGATAAGAGGATGGCACCACTACTGCTACCGGACGTTCTGCGCCCGCGATCTTGACATGGATAGTGGGGTCATTATTTGTGTACTCGATTTTGCTTATCTTGTCGGTCTTGTGTCCTGGTTGGGCTTCTTTCGCCTCTTCCAGCATGGTCACCAGATCCGAAAACAGTAATGGCTTTGGTTGATTTGTCGCGCTGTTCAGTGAAAAGGCGAAAACCAGAAGAACCAGAAGCAAGAAGAACACGGCGCCCGTTGTTCCGTACTTCTTCATTTTTTTACCCCACCCTACCTGTAATTTTAGTAATACCGAATTATAGCATCTGCTAATGTCTTGCCTCCGCCGCTGTCATGCGGCGTCCTGGCTGATTAGTAAAGTCGCGGGCGAGACCGAAAGTCAACCGCTACATATGTTTTTATACCACTGCTTTGGTCATTTCTTTAACAAACAGCCGAATCGTCCGGTGCGATTCTCATCACGGAAATTCGATGTGTTGCTTTCTTGCCGACCGCGATGCGCTGGCTGATTCCGCAGCCGGGAACCCAGAGCACTTCGTTGTCATTTGCCATTACAAGCACACGGCCGCCAAAACTTAATGTTTTGCTCGATTTGTGCGTATGCAAGAATTTTTTGAGCCTGACCATGCAGCTCATACCCAGAGGCTGAATCTGGTCGCCTGCGGCTCGCAGGCGCATGATCAGCTGGCCGACTTCGGAAAGATCACCGACGAATTCCAGGTCTTGAGAGCCCGGCAATTTAATGGAATCAGGCTCATCGTCCACTCTTTCGACACGAATTGCCAGACCCAGTTTGTGAATGAGGGTTGTGCCGTCGCTGCGCAGGGGTACGGCAATCTCGGGAAGCTCGGCCGATTCGCAGATGTCAAGCCGGTTGCGCCAGTGCAGTTCCCCATGTGAAATGCGAATTTCCCACTCTTCATTAAGACAAACTGCCGACTCGCCGTCGAGATCAATGAGTTCAAGCATTGATTCAATGCGAGCAAATTCATTTTCAATTCCGCGTTTTCGAAAAGATTGATAAAGGACTCTTCTTCTCAGGGAAAGCGGCAGTTCATTGAATTGGTCAAGACTCCAGACATTTTCGCTTGGATTGAATTCGCCAAGGCCCAGAACCGCATCCTGACTGAGACAATTGAGCAAAGTTTCGTCGCCGTCCATAACTCGGCGAAGTTGATCAATTCGTTCGCGATAGCCCGGAAAACGCGTTTCAACTAATGGCAGAATCTGGTTGCGAATGAAATTGCGCGAATAGCTATTATCGTTATTACTGCTATCGATACGGGCTTCAATTTTGAGTCGCTCCAGAAACGCCAGGCAATCGGCTCGGCCAAGGTTCAAGAGCGGTCGAATTAATATAAAGCGGTCGGAAACTCGACGAAAAGCCGGAATGCCGAGGAAGCCGGTTGGACCGGTTCCTCTAAACAGGCGGAAGAGCATGGTTTCAACTTGATCGTCCAGGGTGTGACCGGTGATGCAGGCTTTCGATTGAATTCGAGCTGCCACAAGCGCCAGCGCTTCGTATCTGACTTTGCGCAGCTGCGCTTCAGAGCTTGAAGCCGCATTGATTCTTTCAACATGCAGAGCGATATCGAGGCTTTTGCAAATAGAACGGCAGAACTCTTCGTCTTGATCCGACTCTTCGCCTCTAAGACCGTGGTTGACGTGGCAGGCTTGCAAGTCGATTCTGTTTACTTTAGCGAATGAATTAAGTGCGATGAGCAGCGCCGTTGAGTCCGGACCACCGGAAAAGGCGACGAGGAGCCGGTTGGGAACTGGAATTGAGTTCTCCGCAAAAGTGCTATAGAGTCCGTGATTGACGGCAAGAGTGAAAGAGTCTTCTCTCGTCGCCTTTAGATCGAAGTGCATGCAAAACCCAGGCGTATATCTTTCGTTATCCTATCAGGCCGTTTGAGTCTGCGGATCTTGTTAGAGTAAGGTTTAACACTAAGTCGACTGCTTTTGTCAGTGAGCATATTTTTTGCATTCACTGGTCTGAGTTTTCCGCAGCAGACTGCAATAAAGCTGAGCCGGTCCTGCCAGTAATCTTAGCCTGCTGGCTGAGTTCTGGTGATTTCCTGTAAACTGGATTCTGTGGGATTGGGAGCTCTTTGAATTGAATGTCTGAGTTCTTCGTGAATTTTGCAGTGCTGATAAGGCTGGCAGGGGCTAGTTCTCTGGCGCTTAGTCTTTTCATAAACCTGCCGTCGCCTGCTTCTGACTGGGATGAAGAGAGTCCGAAAGGCTCTTCTAATTCCTCCTCGCAGACAGACGTTCAAAGTCCCCCGGCTGCTCAGAGCGGTGGCAAGGTGCCTTTGCAGGGAAAAGTTGAGAAGTCCGGGGAAGCTGCTTTGAGAATTAAGAGAGCCGCTCAGGACTTGAAAGATATGCAGCCGCAGGCTGATAACCCCGGGACGCTGGAGGGCAAGGCTGTCGATGACGAGCTGCGAGGGCTTTTGAAAGACAATTCCTTGCAGAAAATGATTCCCCGACCCGGAGACCTGGATAAGCCCTTGCAGGGCCAGGCCAGCTTGCTTGGCGGTAAGGCCGGAAGCAAGCTCGACCCGGACGAAGATGATGCCGAACTACTGGTTGAGTGGGACCGCTGGCGCAACCGTTTTTTGAGAGCAGTTCAGTTGGGAACGCAGGAAATTTTGAATAACCCCGACCCTGATGATTATGTGCGCCCTCGGGTTGATCCTTATACAGGTGCAATCAGCAGTCGCTTTCCGCTCGGCACCGGTTGCGCATTCTCTTGCCAGATAACAGCAGAAGGACAGATACGGAATCTTGAATTGATAGAGACTTCGGCATTTCCTAAATACGACAAAGCGGTATTGCGGGCGGTGCAGCAATTGGAGGGCACGCAAATCTTGCGCTTCCCGAAAGGCTCGCACAGAAAGACCGTGGTTCAACCTGGGCGCATCAAGACCGCAAACAGCAATGAATTCAAATACCATCGCTTCGGCGATGTCGAGCGAGTCCCCGGTTCCAATTGAGCCTAGCGCTCTTTCGGCTCCTGGTAGGGTTCTTTCAGGCTGAATGATTCTTTTGAGAAAGGTTGCTGCGAGCCGTAACTCAAGGCACGTTCGGTACCGTGGATGGTGCCGAGGATGGTCCCGCCGAGAATTCCAAAGGGCACCGCGCCGCCCAGAACAAAGACGTTTTCCATGATGCCGAACTCGTTGCCCATGTCCTGGTGCAACGCTCCGGCCAGGCGGCAAGTTTCTTTTTTGATGTCTTTGCCGATTTTGACAGGTATGCCGATACTGAGTCCGGCCATTACTCCGGCAAGGGCTCTGGGCAAAGCCGTTGCCCTTTCTTTGATCACTGTAGCTTTTTCGCTTTCAAGATTATCGTCGGCAAGAGCCGCGTTCGCGTTTGCTATGAAGCAGGCTGCGATTAAACTGGCAAGAACTGAGTTGGAATTCATCTGCCATCCTCCGGCTGCTCACAATTATCGCCTATTTCTGTCAGGGCTGTTTCGAGATCATAGTTGCATGAGACGGCACTAAAGAAAATTGCGGCTCCGCTGCTGCAGATCCGCATTACTGATTGCAAAGAAAGTTAAGTGGTACCCCCAGCGGGATTCGAACCCGCGTCGCATCCGTGAAAGGGATGTGTCCTAGGCCTCTAGACGATGAGGGCAGGCGACCACAGGAGAGCCAGAATAACAAAGATAATGATTAGGTGTCAACTTTGGCTCTGACTACTTGCAACTCGTAGTAATATGGCGAAGTATTTTTCGGTTTCAAGTTATGACCCAGCCCTACCGCAGTTTTAACAGCTATTTGCAGGAAAAATTCGATGCTATCGTTTATCGGGTGCCGATTGACGTGGGCTTCGACTGTCCAAACCGTGACGGCACAAGGGCTTACGGTGGCTGTACCTTTTGCGACGAAAGAGGTTCGGGGGCTCCGACAATAAACACGGCGACTGCCGTAAAACAGCAGCTTCTCGACGGTATCAAGCGAATCAAGCGTCGTTACAAAGCAGAAAAATTTCTGGCATATTTCCAGGCGTTTACAAATACTTATGCGCCGGAAGGCATCTTGAAAGTTCTTTACGAATCAGGACTGCAACATCCGGATGTAGTCGGAATATGTATCGGCACCAGGCCTGATTGCGTGCCGGACAATGTGATGGACCTGCTGGCTGAATTTAACGAGAAAACTTTCGTTTTTCTGGAAATGGGACTGCAATCGGCTCATGACCGAACCCTTGATTTAATCAATCGGGCTCACAGTGCGGCTGAATTTTTTGATGCTCTGGAACGGGCAAAATCACGCGCTTTAACTGTTGCCACCCACTTGATTTTCGGTTTGCCCGGTGAAGATCGACAAATGATGATGGATACAGTCAGACAGGTGGCCAACAGTAAAGTTGATGCTTTGAAAATTCATCAGCTTTGCGTTTATAAAGGAGCGCCTCTTGAATTTGACTATCGTTTGGGCAAGCTTTCTTTGCTGGAAGAAGACGCCTATATAGAACTGGTTGTGGATGCTCTTGAACTCTTGCCTCCGGAGATGGTGATCATGCGTCTGGTGGCAGAAGGCAAGAAAGACGAGTTGATTGCGCCTGAATGGTCTTTTGAAAAGTCGCGAGTGATGATAAAAATCACCGATGAAATGGAGCGCCGCGGATGCAAACAGGGCAGCCGCTTTAAAGAACTAAGCTCATTGCTTAAGGTTTAAGTCTCGGTTTCGTATCTATATATACTTTGAGCTTGATTATTTGTTGGCCAGCAGCATGGCTGCGCCTACGATACCGGCATAGTCACCGAGTCCGGCTTTTACTATATCCAGCTTCTTGCGTGCAATTACAAGGCAGTGCTTACTTGCTTCCAGGCTGGCCAGATCAAGGTAGGTCTGGCTTGCTTCCACTAGTCCGCCGCCTAATATGATGCGCTTGGGATTGAGAAAGTTGATTACTGAAACCAGTCCAAGACCCATGTAGCGCGCTGCATCTTCGACTGCGCGTGTGACCAGCGGATCGCCCATGTCCAGTGCCTGTGAAATTGCTTTGGAGCGCAAAATGCCTTTACTTGGATCGATTTTGTCCTGCACTGTCGAAACATGGCCGCGATTGATCTCGCTGCTGACTTGCCGGGCAATTGCTGTTCGAGAAGCATAGGCTTCCAGGCAGCCGTAAGCGCCGCAGCCGCAAAGTCTGCCATTTGGATAAAGAACGGTGTGCCCGATTTCGCCCGCAGTGCCGCTTGCGCCCCTGAGTAGTTTGCCGTCTACAACTATGCCGCCGCCGATGCCTGTGCCTACAAAAATGCAAACAAAGTGATCGCAACCTTTGCCTGCGCCAAAACGCATCTCGCCCAGGGTGGCGACTTCCACGTCGTTGCCCAGCTTGGCCGGAACGCCGTAATATTGACTGAGCGGTTCTGTCAGCGGAACTTCGCTCAAGCCGAGATTAACAGCGTTGAGCAAAACGCCTTTCTCGCGATTGACCATGCCTGCGGCTCCGACGCCGATGCCGGCCAGGGCTTTGGCGGTTAATCCGGCTTCGGCAAGGGCCTCGTCGACAACGCTGGTCAATCTGCGACTCACGTCTTCATGGTCGTTAGGGTTGCGTGTTTTCTTTTTCGAGGTGGCGATCAAACGCCCGCTCGACATCTCTACGACTCCAGCCAGAACCTTGGTGCCACCAAAGTCAATTCCAACGGCATATTTCCCGGGCATCTCAACCTCGCTCTGCAGATCTAGCTAATTCTAGCTCCAAAAGCGATTGAATATTGAAACTTATTTGTTGAGCAAGCCCTGAAATCCCGGCAGATTTTGCAGACCCTTCACGCCTTTCATCCAGCCGAACTTGCGGCTTTTCTTGTCTTTTTTCTTTTCGGCAAGAGGCGGCTGTGGATTAATCACCTGTGATTCACCGTTCTGTGGAGCTTTTGAAATTTCGCCTAGTTTTTGAGATTCGGCTTGCGCCTGACTTACAAGCTTCTCTTGAATAACGTTGCTAAGCGGATCGGCAAGCTTTTCTTCAAGCACCGGTGCTTCGGAGCTGCTTTTTGTCGAAAGCATGGGTGAAATGTCGCTTGTCGGTTCGTATTGAGTATTTACTGCCTTTGACAGATAGCTTCGGCTGCTGCGCGGCAGCACTGCCAGGGAGGCAGCGACCCGCCTCTGGTAACTGTTCTTATTGCGGGTGACTATCTGACCTTTCAAAACCATGGTTGTTGAGCCGCCGCCATCAAGGTTCATCGCTTCGACGCAACCAAGGCGATGCAGCATTTTCGCCGCATCCCAGAGTGTGTGCGGGCCTTCGATAGTTGCCAGGATTAAATGGTTGTTGCGTGTAACACCAAGGGCGGTGCGGGCGTGAATGCTGCTGCTTGTCCAGTTTTTCCTGAAGTTCTCATCTTTCAAGTCAAGAAAAAGCTTGCCGTTTCGAATAAGGGCTGGTCCGCCGCTGACTGCCTGAATTACGTCTTTCCACGACTCCGGTCGCTCATGCCATTGCAAGTAAATCAGATCGCCGCGCTTGAGCTTGTTGATCTGACCGCTTTTGCTGTCTGAAAGTACAAGCCCGCCGTATGGAACTGTAATTACCTGTGTGCTCTTGTCGACAACCCTGCCGCTTGCATCTACGGCTACGAGAGTACCGGCATAAGGCATGCGCACTACCGGTCCCCAGCGTCTTGTGTATGCCACAAGTTTGCAGCCGTGACGGCGAGGCTGGTTGAGGTTGTTGACCCAGAGGCTGGGAATTTCCGGGTTGGAAGTTTCGATGGTGCCGTGCAGATTGGCTCTGTCGACATGTACCCTGCCGCTGTCGGTTAATCCGAATGAAATACGATCATATAAAGGTCCGGAGATCCATTCGCCGTCAATAACCAGTGTGCCCAGCGGTGTGCCGTCTTTCTTGAAATAGTTGGCATTGACTGCGGCAATTGCATTTGCTCTTTGAGCTTGATCGCGCACTTCATCTAGCCTGTTGAAAGTTTCACTGGCCAGAAGCGGTTTAACTTCAATATCCGGATTGTTGAGATCAACGTCAAGGATGTTTATGTTGAGCGGACCGCGGTGACACTTGTGCACTACACCCGGTGCAAGCTCTCTGCTTGAGAGTGAGGAGATCGCATCTTGAGGTGCTTTGGCAGGGACTTTCGCAACTGCCTTTTTCTTGTTTTTGGCAAGGCTTGCGGACGATTTGTTTTTAGCTCCGCGTCGAAGGTGGCTTGCGGTAGCTCTTTTTTTGACTGCTCCTTTTTGCCTGGCTTTGGGATAGTGCGGACGGTTAATACCGGCTGCCGGCATCGGATTTACGACACCGATCGAAACAGCGTTGCCTGCTGCGATTGCGGCCAGTGATTGCGAGCAAAGCGCCGTGCTGAGTGTAAGTGCTAGAAACAGTTTCTTGTACTTTTCCAAAGCTTGCATCCGGAAACCCATCTAGTAAGAGGACCTGCCTGTCCTTGTTGTAAAGAATGATCCAAGCTCTTTAGCATGTCAACTAAAAACTTGGATTGACCTACACTCTGTTTATTCCACGATCTTCAGCAAAACTAACATATTCCGTTCAATTTTGGATCAGTTGGCTTCCTGTTTCCGAGCGCTTTTCGACCATGTCTGATCGATATATCCGCTTAGCAACTCTCTTTGTAAAGCGCTTGGCGTCCCGCTTGCGGCGAAATTGGCTTGCTATGGGATAATCAGCCCAATTCGAAATAGAGACTGGAGAGCTTCGACGGCCGCTGGAAAAAATTGTTTCCGCTCAGGGAAAGAATTTTTTTGAGTTTGAGATTCCTGACAAGTCTCCGGAATCATAAAAGGAGCGGGTGCCGCATATGGCCAAAGTAGTAGTTGGAATGCTGGGTTTCGGTACGGTCGGCACTGGCGTGATTCGCCTGCTCGGCGAAACTTCCGGTCTACATTTGAAACGAGTTGCAGTCAAAAATGCTTCAAAAAAGAGAGCTCTAACTGCTCCCTGTCCGGTTACTGAAAACCCGATGGAGCTTATTGACGATCCGGAAATTGAAGTGATCATTGAAGTTATGGGCGGTGAGCACCCGGCCCTCGAATTGCTGCGCGCTGCCATCGAGAAACGCAAGCATATTGTGACTGCCAACAAGGAAGTTCTGGCCAAGCACGGTCCCGAGTTATTCAAATTGGCTGCAGCTAAAGGCGTGGCGATTTTCTTCGAAGCTTCCGTTGCCGGAGGGATTCCTCTTATTTCGACAATTCATAAAGGATTGGAAGCTAACAAAATAATGCAGGTGACCGGGATTTTGAACGGCACCACTAATTTCATTCTCTCTTCCATGGAAGAAAAATCTGAGGACTTTCAGACGGCGCTGGCGGCAGCTCAGGCTCTCGGTTTTGCCGAGGCCGACCCCACAAGCGATATCGAAGCGCATGACGTGGCTTACAAACTTTCGATTCTCACTGCTCTGGCCTTCGGCAGTTTTGCCAGAGCTGAGGAAATTTATCGAAAGGGAATAAGCTCAATCTCTCCCGAAGATTTCAGGCAGGCCAAAGAATTCGGCTACAGGATAAAACTTCTGGGAAGCACAAGCAGAAAGTCGGGGGGCTTAGACGTTCGAGTCCTGCCTACGCTTGTGCCTTTGTCACATCCGTTGGCAAATGTGTCGGGCGCCAACAACGGTATTGTTGTGCAGGGCAATGCCGTCGGAGAGTTGATGATGATCGGACCGGGCGCAGGTGAAATGCCGACTGCCTCGGCTATAGTCGGAGATCTGGTCAATCTGGCAACCGCCCTGAAATTGCCGGATTTTGCCAGCTATTTTCAGGCTGCCGTATCGTCCGAGTGGGCAAAACTTTCAGACCCGGGAGATTGGGTCTGTCCGTATTATTTGCGATTGTACGTGCATGATCATCCAGGCGTGATCGGTCAGATCGGCACTATCTTCGGCAGTCACGGCTTGAGCATACGAAGCATCATTCAGCATGGAGTCGATGACGGTCATGCCAGTGTCACAATCGTGACTCATGCCGTGAAAGAGGCAAACATGCAAGCTGCAATTCAAGACCTCTCGAAAAAGGAATTCTTAAAACGCATGGCAGCTTGTTTGCCCATTTATGTCAGCGGAAATTAGTCGCAGGAGTCAAGAATGAGTCGCAGAGCAGCCCTGATTGATAAGTATCGCGAGTATCTGCCGCTTCAAAACGATTCGCCGATAGTGTCGTTAAATGAGGGTTACACGCCCCTGCACACGGCTTTGAACTTGCCGAAAATTCTCAAATTCCCGGACTTGAAGCTGCATTTCAAGCTGGAAGGTCTCAATCCGACCGGCAGTTTTAAAGACCGTGGCATGACCATGGCGATCAGCAAAGCCGTGGAAGAAGGCTCGAAAGCTGTTATTTGTGCCTCCACCGGTAATACCAGCGCTTCTGCTGCCGCATATGCGGCTAGAGCCGGGCTGGCTTGTTATGTTCTTTTGCCTGCCGGAAAAGTTGCTCTCGGTAAGCTTGCTCAGGCGATTCTTTATGGCGCAACCGTGATTCAAATAGACGGCAACTTCGATCAGGCGCTTGATATGGTCCGGCAACTGGCCGATAAGTTCCCGCTTACGGTTGTTAATTCAATCAATCCTTATCGCCTCGAGGGACAAAAAACGGGCGCTCTGGAAATCGTAGAAGTGCTGGACCGGGCTCCCGATTGTCTCTGTATTCCGGTGGGCAATGCCGGGAATATCAGCGCTTACTGGCGTGGTTTTAAGATTGCCAATCAGAAATTCGCAAAAGAGCTGCCGCGCATGTGCGGTTTTCAGGCTGCCGGTGCTGCACCGATGGTGCTTGGTCATATTGTCGAAAATCCCGAAACTATTGCGACTGCAATAAGAATCGGAAATCCGGCAAGCTGGCAGGAAGCTGCGGCTGCAGCCTCCGATTCAAAAGGCTTTATAGATTGCGTGACTGATGATGAAATTCTTGAAGCTTACAGTCTTTTGGCCAGATACGAAGGTGTTTTCTGTGAGCCGGCCAGCGCCGCTTCTGTGGCTGGTTTGATTAAAGCCTTGAGAAACGGAAAAATCGACGCCGGGGCGGAAGTTGTATGTGTGCTCACCGGCAACGGTTTGAAGGACCCTGATTCGGCCCTTAAAATGAGCACGGTCGAATTGCGACCGGTGGCTCCGAATCTGGAATGCTTGCAAGAGGCAATGAAACTTAAATGAGTGGCGAAGTCCAATTTAAACGGCGTAGCGAGAGGATTCCTCCGGATTTGCGAAAACTGACGGTGCGTGTTCCCGGTAGCAGCGCCAATCTTGGTCCGGGATTTGATGCATTGGCTCTGGCCTACCAGCTTTATTGCCGACTTGATTTTAGAATTCTGGAAAAAAACGATCCGACTGTTCCTCTGATTACTCTGAAGGGTTGTCTTTCAGATGGCTTACCCAAGGACCAGAACAATCTTATTTATACGGTTTTGTCGAATCTCTGGAGAAATGATCCGGAAATACTGCAGCGAGTTCGGATCAGCATTGAGTCCGAGATTCCGCTGGGAAAGGGGGTCGGCTCAAGTGCTGCGGCAATCACCGGAGCTGTCTGGGCTGCAAATGTGCTTTGCGGTGAGATGCCCGATAACGGCAAAATACTTTCAGCCGCTGCCGAACTTGAAGGTCATGCCGATAATGCTGCTGCCAGTTTGCTGGGTGGTCTTGTTGTTTCAGCTCGCTCGACAAAGACTCGTTCTATTGTTTCTCAGAAGCTTCTCTGGCCCAAAGAGTGGCGTTGTCTGGTGACCGTGCCCTCATATGTTTTGAGTACGAAGAAATCTCGTTCGGTCTTGCCGCAGCAGTATTCAAAACATGATGCAGTTCACAATATTCAAAAGGTCTCTTTATTGCTGGCGGCTGTTCAAAATCGCGATGAGGAAGCCTTGCAGGAAGCTTTGCATGACCGTTTGCATGAACCGTATCGCTCTGAGTTGGTCCCGCAATTAGGAGCAATTCGCAAGCACTTGAGTGATTTGCCTGTGCTGGGTTCTGTGCTCAGCGGCGCCGGTTCTTCCGTGTTGACGATTGTGCATGAACGTCAAAAACAACCGGTGCTCAGTTCGTTGAAAGCCTGGGCTGAAAAGCACAGTCCGGGTGCAGAGGTGCTGGATTTGGATGTTGATCTGGAGGGACTTAAAGTCAGTTATGAGTGAATTCCAGGTTCTGAAATTCGGCGGAACTTCCGTCAAAACAATTGCCAGAATTCAGCATGTTGCTGAAATCATCAAAGGGATAAGCTCCGGCAAAAAAGTATTGGCTGTTGTTTCAGCCATGGGCGACACCACGGACTTTCTTGTGAAGCTGGCAAAGCAAGCAAGCGAAGTGCCTGACCGGCGCGAGCTTGACATGCTGCTTTCTACGGGAGAGCAGATTTCAATTGCCTTGCTTTGCATGGTTTTGAAAGATATGGGAGTGGCTGCCAAATCTTTGACGGCAAATCAAGTCGGGATTTTTACTGAAACGGTTCATACAAGGGCTAGAATTCTGGACATTAACAGCAAGCGTTTGTTTCAAGGCTTCGAGTCCAGCGATGTTCTGGTGGTCGCCGGGTTCCAGGGAGTCACCGTAGATGGTGACATTACGACCCTCGGTCGAGGCGGTTCGGACACAACTGCCGTGGCGCTGGCGGCGGCAATAAACGCTGCTGAATGCGATATTTATACCGACGTCGACGGTATTTTTACATCCGATCCAAACAAGATTCCCGGTGCCAGGCTGCTGCCGCGTGTTTCATATGGAGAAGTTCTGGAAATGGCGCGTCTTGGTGCGCAGGTATTGCATCCGCGCGCAGTCGAACTGGCTCGTCAGTACAACGTCAAGTTGAGAGTTCGCAATACTTTTAAACCTGAACATCAGGGCACAACGATAGATGCAGGAGGCGATATGGAAATTTTTCGCTCGATAAGCGGAGTGGCGGTGGACGAAGATCAGTGTTCGGTGGCGATTATGGATGTGCCGGATCAACCCGGTATAGCTGGAAAAGTTGCTCAGGCTCTGGCAGACCAGAATATTGCTGTTGATATGATCATGCAGTCCTTTCATCCGACTGCCGGTTCCAACAGCATCACGTTTACTGTTCATGATGCGGATCTAGATCAAACTATCAAGATTTTGGCAAAGCTCAAGTCTGAGTTGAATGCTCGTGATGTTCTTGCAGATCCTGATTGTGCTAAAGTCAGCCTGATTGGTGCCGGGCTTTGCGGGCAGCCCTGGATTCCGGCCTTGCTGTTTTCGACGCTGGGCAAGAACAAGATCAATATCAAAATGATTTCTTCCAGCGAAATGAAAATTACTTGCGTGGTCAGTCGCAAGCAGGCTCAGGAAGCCGCGCGTCTCGTGCATGATGCTTTTGAGCTCAAAGATAGCGCCAAACCCGCTTCTTAAGCCATTCTAATCGGGCTTTCAGTTATAATTGTCTGCTTGCCGGGTGCTTGACAGCGTTTGGTCGGTTTAAGCTAATGGAGGCTTGTTGTGGAAGCTGAGCGCAAAAAGCGACTAATCATTGTTTTTTCAGCGAATCTGCTTTTATCGCTGATTGTCGGACTGGCGTTTTTTGCTTCCAAAAAGCCGCAAGCAAAAACGGCTGTGTTGCCGCCTAAAACAGCGACGGCAGGCCCGACTGCTACTGCAGCTCCAATTCCGGCAATTCCGGAACTTCGGCAAACTCGCCAGGCTTCATTGCGGCAGGAAATTCAGCCGCTGGCTCGAAGCGGCAGCGGCAGACCTGACCCGATGTTCGTGCATGAGCAGATAGAAAGAGGTCCCGTTGAGCCCGTTGTCGCCGCAGCTGATAAGCCTGCTCCCGTTCTGGTACCGCCCCCGCCGGCCATATCTTCACTCTATGAAACGAAACTGCCTGCGATTCCGGCTCTTCCTCAAAGCCGAGAACTTCCCCGGCTTGCATGGAAAAGCAATCCGGTCTCTAAGCTGGACGGTGTTAAATTGACGGCCGTGATTGGAAACAAAGCCATGCTCGCTGTTAGGCGCAAAAACAGCGAACGCAGCGAGATTATCTGTCTGGCCGCCGGTGAGGAAACACTGACTCCGGGCGAGCGGCCGCTCACTATTGTTTCAGTTGAGCCTTACAGGGTTGTTATGGAAGTGGATGGCGACCGCATGGTGCGCAGCTTGCCGGAAATTCGCTAGTCCGAATCTTTTCGCTTATGGTTCCGGGTGGCTTTTCGCTTTCCATTTATTAGTCGGCGAATAGATTAAATGCAGATTTATCTCTTGACATGACTGGTGTATCTGGCAAAATTCTTAGATACGGTTAATCCGTTGCGTTCACCCCACGCAAAAGTTAGCAAGCGGCAGTCTCTGGGCACAAAGTGCCTGGGGATGGTCAATTTACCATCCAGATTGATAGATTCGGACTCTGCGTAGACCCCTGCGCTCAGAGCTGCCGATCCGGCAATCAACTTTCACAGGGAAGCGCAAAATGGCTGAAACGAAAAGCGAGACGGAAAAACCGGAGCTCGAGCAAAACGCCGAGAAATATGAGGCTCCACAAGAGCAGGCTGGGCAGGCGTTCTCTAATCAAGCTATGGACCTCTTCCGGACTGATGCCGAGAAGAACAAGGGCAACGGTCCTAAAGCGGGCGATGAGCGTTTTCCGCTGGAGTTCAAAGCTTTAAATTTAGACCAGGGCATGGGTGTCAAAGCTGCCGACGCTTTGCAGTCTTTGCTCAAAATCAAAGGCGCCAGCACCGACGGCTCGGCAGTGGTCGAGAGCAAGGAGAATTTCAAGGACGGTAACGGGGTTATCCGCGCACTCGGCGACAGGGCTCAGCATGTCGCTCCCGACGGCAAAACCACCAGCGTTATCGATGCTAAAACAACAGTTGAATATGATCCGAAAACCGGCGTTTATTCCAAAGTTGACGCAGACGGCAAAAGGACAGAACTCAAGGATTCGGACAAGGTCGGCGTCGATGGAAAAACACTCGCTGAACTGAAGCAATCTGGAATTTCCGAGCGGAATGTGGATGGTAATACGGTCAGGACGCATCTTGATGGACGCGTCGTCACCGAATTCAAGCCTGCCGGACCGGGTGGATTGAGTGAGCGGACCAGTTTCCCTCCCGGCTACAAAGACAAAGACAGACCGGAGCGAGCAGAGGGCATTCGTCAGGAAGATATCTATAAAGATGAATCCGGCAAAGAGAAGGCTGTCGGCAGAACTTATGATGATCGCAAAGAAACTACTTTTAGCGACCCGGATAGCAAAGTAGCTAAAATCACAGCTTATAAAAACCCGGAAGTCGGCAAACCCAGTACTGTTACGGACTACAAGGAAAACCGCGGTCCAAAGGGAGGCCAGCCGCCGAATGAGACTCCTGTTGGAGCTTCGCGCGTCACTACTTATAATCATGGCGACAATCCAGGCAATATCGAGAGAGTAGCCGAGTTTCGCGGCAAGGACGATCAGCCCTTAAAAGACGAAAGCGGCAAATTAATTCCCGACAAAATCACTTTTAAGAGCGGGATGACCGTCGACAGCCCGCCCAACGGCGATATCCGCAAGCCTATCGGTCAGGGGGAGCGGTCCGGAGTTATCGACATCGATAAAGCCAGTGGCATGCCGAATCATATGAAAATCGGCAGCAGTGATTATGCGGTCAAAGACGGCAAAATCGACAATGTCAAAGCCGAAGTGCCCGGTCCGCCGCCTAAAACAGTTGAGCTGCAGCGGGGAGCTGATGGCAAGCTTTCAATTGTCGGACCCAAAGATGCCGCCAAGCCCAGTCAACCAGGAGAAGGGGACGGTTCTCAACCGGCAGAAGCCGATAAAGGCAAGGCTAAAGTTGAATCGAATTTTACAGGCACTCTCAATATTGACGGCATGCCGATGCAATTCAAGGATGGAAAGCTGGTCGGCGACCTGCAGCTCAATAAATCAGGTGATCTGAAGTATAAAGACGGTGATGGACCGGAGCGCAAGGAAACAGTTCGCCGGGCAGACGGCAAGACCGAAACAATTGACTTCAAAACCTGGACTAAAACTACAACGGATCTGAACGGGCAAAAATCCGAGCAAGCCTGGGATGGCTTCAACTGGCGCAATTTCAAAGCCTCTGAGGACGGCAAGCTGGTTTTTGATCCGCCGGAAGCAAATAGACCTGCTTATATTCAGCGCACCACAGGTGGTGATCCGCCCAGAGACTCGACGATGATCGGTTATGCGGATGGATCAAAAACCGATTGCAATTGGCAGGAAAAAACTCAAACCGAAATCTCCAAGGACGGTAAAACCAGCACTGTTCGCTATGAAGACGGTGCCGGTAATTATCGCGAAGGTCAGGTAATTCCTTCGGACGCTAAGGGACCGGGCGGCAAGCCGCTTGGCGCGGCTGACGACAAAGTGATTGCATTTAAAGACGGCAAGCAACCTGCTGCAGTAGCAAGGCATAAAGACGGTTCAAGCACCGCTATTCATGCTGACGGTACAAAAGTAGATAAGAATGCTGCCGGTCAAGTGAGTTCGATCACCGGCAAGAATGGTGGGTGGAAATTCGAGCGTGATGCCGACGGTGACATCAGTAAAGCCACTGAGATAGGTCCTGACGGCAAAGAGAAAAATTCTTACACCAGAACAGGTACCGAAAAAGACCCGGGTATGGAGCAGTGGCTCGGTAAAGAAGCTGCTGGTAAAGCAAGGCAGCCATCTGATGCGCCTCCTAGAGATCCCAATGCACCTAAGGACTATAATCAATTCAAAGACAAAGACGGCAAAGTCATTAACATGAACATCCACACCACCGGTGATGGACAGGTCAAAATGGAGAAGCCGGCACAGGACGGTAAGCCTGCTGAAGTCACGGTTCAACCGGCCGGTGGCGATCGCTACAAAGATACTCCGACACAGCGTATTTATGAGAGACCGGGCGACGTCACTGAAACGGTGGACAAAACCCAGAATCCGCCGACGTCTAAGTTTGAGTATACTCGCAATGGCGTCAAGAAGGAGATAGACACCAAAGACGGTAGCAGCGTCAAAGTGTTTCCTGATGGAACAATTCGGCATCAAAACAAGGAAGGTAGTAAAGCCGATTACATATTGCCGAGCGGCACAGTCGAGCGTTATGACGTGAAAGCGCCCGAAAGTCCCGACAAGCAACCCCAGGAAACTCTGTCGGAAATTCAGCTGGCAAAACCGAATGCCGACCCGAGCAAGCCGGGCGAATTCGAAAAGCT